>JBJECZ010000176.1:0-3979 GCA_051871555.1 Muribaculaceae bacterium
CTATTGATTGCCCAGTCGTTTGCGCTCAATTCCGAAAGACAAAATCCAATTTTTGCCATGTCTGGCTCGATTTCAAGCATCAAAGCATTTTGTGCAGGTGACAGGTTGATTATCTCAGGGAAAAGCACACGCTGCGAAATAATGTTTTCGCCATTGCGTTGTGCAATATAGTTATCATACAGAATTCTTATGTGCGCTCTATGCTGGTCAATAATCATCACGCCATCTTCAACTGGCGAAATAATATATTTACCATTTACCTGCATATATTTTCCCGTTGATGAAAATAAAGGTGTCTCCTTAGGTAATACTTCCTGAATGATTTCTTGTCCGCGTATCAATTCATAGGCATTTCCTAACGGCTCTGATTCTTGGTTTTCCGACTTATTTTGATTGAAATTGTCGTACAATTTTTGCCAGTCGGAATATGATGAATTATTTACACCTCTCGAAACATTTGCCCCTGACGATTTAAACGGGTTATAATTAGGGTCGATGCCAATTGCCGGGGTCGACACGTTTGTGTTAGTGTTGAATATCGGGATTGACGGAGCATCTTCATTGTCAAAATCGATTGACGGAACAATGTTGAAACGACCCAAAGCCTCCTTTACAGCAGCAGAAAGGATTTGCCAAATAGGACCCTCATTTTCAAACTTAATTTCGTTCTTTGTTGGATGAATATTAACGTCAATCGATTCTGGGTCAACCGTAAAATTCAGGAAATAGTTAGGCTGACTATCATTCGAAATCAGCTGTTCGTAACACGAGACAATCGATTTATGGAAATAAGGATGACGCATGTGCCTACCGTTCACAAAAAGGAACTGCAAAAAATTACGTTTTCTTGCACCTTCAGGTCTTCCAATAAAACCCTCAATCTTCGCAAGCGACGTGTCGACATTTAAAGGAATAAGTTGTGAGTCTAGGTTCTTCCCGAGCAAAGATGTTATTCGCATCTTAAAACTGCCAGGCATAAGTTTGTAAATGATGTTGTCGTTATGCACAAGCGTGAATTCCACCTCATTATTTACTAAAGCAAGTTTCTCAAACTCTTTGATGATATTGCTAAGTTCAACTTGATTCGATTTCAGGAATTTTCGGCGAGCAGGCACATTAAAAAACAAATTCTTAATCATGAAATTGCTGCCTTCGGCACAAACTTCCGGCTCTTGCCCAATACATTTCGAGGCACAGATTTCGAGTTTTGTGCCTATTTGTTCCCCCTTTTTGCAAGTGCGTAATTCAACTTGAGCGATTGCAGCAATCGAGGCCAATGCTTCGCCACGGAAACCCATAGTGTGCAGATTAAACAGGTCGGCTGCTTGCCGAATCTTCGAGGTGCTATGTCGTTCAAAAGCAAGACGAGCATCGGTATCACTCATGCCACTACCATTGTCAATAACTTGTATAAGCGTTCTTCCAGCTTCTTTTAAGATAATCTGAATGCTTGTGGCACCGGCATCAACAGCATTTTCAACAAGCTCTTTAATCACCGATGCCGGACGTTGAATAACCTCGCCTGCGGCAATTTGGTTTGCCACAGAATCCGGTAGAAGTTTAATAATATCGCTCATTCAACCTTTTTGAATTAACTGTTTAATTTGATTTTTTTCGACGTCGCGCACTCTTAACCTCTTCCTGCATTAATGAGTTCATCTCATCTTCTTTCCCAAAGATGTCCATTGGCGTGACCGGGCGTAGATTGTCATACCATTTAAAACCTTCGAGATATAGGTCGTTTTTCTTAGCTAAAAACAATGGCACAGCCCTGCCAACAACGTCAGGCCAAAGAGTCATTCTGTCCATTTGCTGCTTCGGTTTAAGCTTTACCACAAGAAAACTGCCTTCAGCATTAATAAGCTTGTTGTAAGTAGAGTCGTTTTCCATTGGATATGTCAAAATCAAAACATTTCCGTCGGCATCTAATCGCCGCAACTCTTTTTCCAGGAAATATGCCTTCATCTTTTTGCTCGACAGCTGGTTGTAATATACATCTTCAATGTGTTCTGCAACGAATCCGAAATCGGGTAATGTTGCCCAATCAACCGCTGAATCATTTAGGTGGACATTGATTTCGTTGCCCGAAATCTGGCGTTCACCACTCCAAACAACCGAGTGGCGATACATATTCAGTATCGAATCTTTTTCAGCAAAAATCATCGAGTCGCATACGCCTTGAACGTCATGCCTATAGAATCGCACTCTGTTGTATGCCAGCAGCACTCTCAGAGAATCGCTGTCGAGATAAGTCCGCAAAGTGTCGCCATGCAGGTGAAGCGTGTCGCCCTGCGAAAATTCTCTTGCTCGAGCACGACCTGTGCAAAACGAGATATTCTCTTTTTCGTTATGAAAACCGTAGTCACCGTCTAAGATTGAACTCCTTACAGAGTCGGTGAGGATTATATTACCATAGGCTTCGCCTTTGCCTGTAGTGCGGTCGTAAAATAAAGTGTCACCAGTAATCGTCTGTCCGTTTTTTGTAACAATCAAAGAACGGTCGAACAGCTGGCTATTCTCAATTTCGGTGTTATACCAACCCTTTCGGCTGTATATGATGTTGCTGTCCGAAACAATTGTGGTCTTTCCCAGAATATCAGCAATGTGGCTCGAAGTATTATAGTGTAATGTGTCGGTTGACATCACATATTTTTCATTCACCAATTCCACATCATAGAGGAATTCGGCATTCTTTGTATTTGGTTCATATTGACCGTAGACCGATGACAATTCGTTTTGCGAATCAACAATCTTTCCACCCTCGAAATAATAGCCATAATTATTTCGCATATCATAGTCGAGGCTATCGGTATAAAGAGTAACATCGCGATTAATCATTCTAACATTATAGCGCAGCTGTGCCAATTCGTCTTGACCGCTATAATAAAGCACGTCGGCATAAACAAAGAGCGTGTCGCCTTGTTGCATCTTCACATGCCCGAAAGCATCAAGCGAGTTCGACGATTCGTAGAAATATGCACTGTCGCACCACATGAACATTCCACCTTTGCGGAATTTCACGTTTCCGCGAAGAATCTGATAATCGGGACTTATGTTATAATCGGCAGCGAGCACATCGGCATTTTCAAGGAAAATCTTGTTCTTTTGATAACGGTCTGCCGATGGAATCTGTGGCTTAATCCCGGCTTTCAGGCCATTGTTTATGCGTTGTGGCTTACGGGCTTTGATAGTTGTGGCCGCTGGCATCTTATGATTGCTTGTTTTATTTTGAGCCCATGCCACTCCCCCAAAAAGATTGTCGCACAAATTAATTGCCAAAAGGCATAAGACTCCTAAAAGAATCTTATGCCCAAGATGGATAGTTATTTTGTCGTAATTTGGTTTCACTAAAATAATCTAAATGAAAGCATTCTGAATTATTTTCCCCATTGATATTGGAACTCGCAATCGCGCCACCCTTCTTCAATTCTCACGTAGGTGTTCTTTTGCTTGTTCTTTATCCAATCGGCAATAATCTGTTGTTTTTTACTGTTTTCATACATGCCTTTCACCGTTTGATAGTCTTCAGCCAAATCGGCTTTATGGCCTTCAATACGGCGAGTGAGCTGAACAATAGCAACGGTTTCGCGGTTGGTCTTTGGATTCATCATCACAAATGCCTTTGAGATATCGCCCACTTTCATCTTGTCAACCAGTTTACCAATCTCCGGATTAAGCTCCGACATCTCGAACTTCGACGACATTGTTTTCTCATTTGTCATGATGCCCTTATTTAGTTTTGTGTCCTTGTCTTGCGAAACATAATAAGCAGCTTCGTCAAAAGTTATTTTTTTGTCGATGATTTTTCCGCGAATTGAGTCTAATTGGTTTATTGCATTTGTCAAGTCTTTGTCTGACACCTTTGGGCGTAAAAGAATGTGACGAGTATTTACGCGGTCGCCGCGCTTTTCAATCAACTGAATAATATGAAAACCAGCATCGGTTTCTACAATTTTCGACACCTTTTTTGTGTCGTTTA
>JBJECZ010000177.1:0-3952 GCA_051871555.1 Muribaculaceae bacterium
TCTTTGTTTTGTGCCATAATTTGTTTTAAAATATATAGTAACTTAAGTTATTGTTTTCCATTGAATAAATCAGGTTTATGTGCATTATTCAAGTGGCTTTTCATAATTAAAAAGGTTCATATAAGTGCATAGTTGATGCTCTCACAAAACCAATTACAAATTTAGTAACTTTATTTGAATAACAATGTAAAAAGTGCGAAAATGTGATATCCTTGCCGTGTATGTGCTTTTTATTTAAGATATTTTAAAACAGAGTGTATAACACAAAAAGGTGCACCGAAAACCTTCAGTGCACCTCGAATAAATTATTTAATCAACGATGTGATTATTCGCCTTTGATAGCTGCTACGCCAGGAAGAACTTTGCCTTCGATGGCTTCGAGCATAGCGCCGCCACCAGTTGAAACGTACGACACTTTGTCGGCAAGACCGAACTTGTTGACTGCTGCAACAGAGTCGCCACCGCCAACCAGCGAGTATGCGCCGTTTTCTTGAGTAGCTTGAGCAACATATTTGGCAATTTCGCCAGTTCCGTGAGCAAAGTTTTCGAATTCGAATACACCTACAGGACCGTTCCAAAGGATGGTCTTAGACGAAAGAATGATTTTCTTCCAGATGGCAAGCGATTCTTCAGATGCATCCATGCCTTCCCATCCGTCAGGAATGTTGTAGATGTCAACAGTTTGGCGATTAGCATCGTTAGAGAATGCGTCGGCAGCAACTGTGGCAACCGAAAGGCTCAGATTAACACCTTTTTCCTTAGCGGCTGCAATCACGTTGAGTGCTTCTGGCATCAATTCGTCTTCGTGAAGCGAAAGACCGATTTTACCGCCTTGTGCTTTGATGAAGGTGTATCCCATACCGCCACCGATGATGAGGTTGTCAACCTTATCGAGCAGGTTCTTGATAACGGCAAGCTTCGAGCTTACTTTCGAACCACCGATGATGGCAGTGAAAGGATGTTGTGCATTCTTGAGCACATTGTCGATTGCAGTTACTTCTTTCTGCATCAAGTAGCCAAGCATCTTGTTGTCGGCGTCGAAATAGTCGGCAATAACGGCAGTTGAAGCGTGTTTGCGGTGTGCAGTGCCAAAAGCGTCGTTTACGTAGCAATCGGCATAGCTTGCAAGTGTCTTAGCAAATTCTTTTTGACGAGACTTCATTGCCTTTTTAGCTTCGTCATAAGCAGGGTCGTCCTTCTTTACGTCGGTTGGCTTGCCTTCTTCTTCAGGGTAGAAGCGGAGGTTTTCGAGCAAGAGCACTTCACCTGGCTTCAATGCAGCAGCTGCATCGGCAGCCTTTGCACAATCAGGAGCAAAGGCAACAGGTGCTCCCAGAGCTGCAGCCACAGCGTCCTTAATTTGTCCAAGCGAAAGCTTTGGATTAACCTTGCCCTTTGGCTTGCCCATGTGCGACATCACGATGAGTGCACCGCCATCAGCCAAAATCTTCTTTAATGTAGGAAGGGCACCGCGAATTCGAGTGTCGTCGGTGATGTGACCGTTTTCGTCCAATGGTACATTGAAGTCAACGCGTACGATTGCTTTCTTACCAGCAAACTTGTAATTGTCAATGTTCTGCATAATTTTTATGTGTTACTTTTAATATAAAAGGTTGAAATTCATTGCTACAAAAATAGCAAAAGATTTTGGAATCTGCTGCAAAAACTTGTGTCAAGCTTCACAAAATTCCGTGTTCTTTCAGTAGATTTTCCATTTGCTGCTGCAATTCGCGTGCTTTTTCTGCTGCAACCGTAGCAAAATCGTCGCAGTTAGAGGCGTGGATGATGCCTCTCGACGAGTTTACGATGAGCCCGCAATCGGGCGTCATGCCGTATTTTGCCACCTCGCTGAGGCTGCCACCTTGTGCACCAACGCCTGGAACGAGCAGAAAATGATTTGGCGCGATTCGGCGGATGTCGGCAAACATTGAGCCTTGTGTGGCGCCTACAACATACATCATGTTGCTACTGTCAGCCCACTGCATTGAGCGGCGTAGCACGTTTTCAAACAGAGGAGTGCCGTTTTCGTCGCGAATCAGCTGAAAGTCGTGCGAGCCTTTGTTGGAAGTGAGTCCCAACAGAATCACCCATTTCTCGTCGTAGCCTAAGAACGGTGTTACACTATCTTCGCCCATATATGGAGCAACAGTAACGGCGTCGACGCCCAGAGTCTCAAAGAAGCTTTTGGCATACATCTTTGATGTGTTGCCAATGTCGCCGCGCTTGGCGTCGGCAATGATGAAGATGTCGGGATAGTTGGTTTTGATGTATTGCACTGTGCGTTCAAATGCCTCGTAGCCTTTCACGCCCTGCACTTCGTAGAAAGCAAGGTTCGGCTTGTATGCTATGGCGTATTTGGCGGTTGCGTCAACTATTTGTTTGTTGAATTCCAGCAGGTCGCCATTCAGTTTCTCCGGCATTTTGCCGAGGTCGGGGTCAAGCCCAACGCACAGAAATGAGCGTTTGGCTCGAATTTGGGCAATAAGTTTCTCTCTGTTCATAATGTGGTTATGTGATTTTGGGTTTGTTGTGTCGAATGAGCTAATTTAACCAATGTGTATGGCACTAAATTTCTGCAGCCTTCATTTTTTCGGCGTTCTCGGCAATTATCAAATGGTCGATGCAGTCGTCGATGTCGCCATCCATAAACGCTGATAGGTTGTAGATGGTGTAACCAATGCGGTGGTCGGTGATGCGTCCTTGCGGAAAGTTGTAGGTGCGAATCTTAGCAGAGCGGTCGCCGGTAGAAACAAGTGTCTTTCGGCGCGAAGCAATGTCGTCGATATATTTTTGATGCTCTTTATCGTAAATGAACGTCCTAAGTCGTGCCAGCGCTCGTTCTTTGTTTTTAGGTTGGTCGCGAGTTTCGGTACATTCAATCAGAATTTCTTCGGTAACGCCGGTGTTAGGATTCTTCCACATATAGCGCAATCGCACGCCCGATTCCACCTTGTTCACGTTCTGACCGCCAGCGCCGCCGCTGCGGAAAGTGTCCCAACGAATTTCTCCATCGTTAATCTCAACGTCAAAAGGTTCGGCTTCTGGCAACACTGCCACTGATGCTGCCGATGTGTGCACTCGTCCCTGGGTCTCGGTAGCCGGCACTCGTTGCACTCGATGCACGCCCGATTCGTATTTCAATCTGCCGTAAACATTTTCACCCTTCACGCTGCACACAACCTCCTTGAATCCACCTGCGCTGCCTTCGCTGGCGCTCGATATCTCCAGCTTCCAGCCTTTTCGCTCGCAGTATTTGGCATACATCCTCAGCAGGTCGCCTGCAAACAATGCAGCTTCGTCGCCACCTGTGCCGCCTCGTATTTCCAATATCGCATTGCGGCTGTCTTCGGGGTCTTTAGGCGTAAGCATCATCTTTATTTCTTCCTCGAGCTTTGCCATCGCGCAAGTGTTGACGTCAAGCTCTTCCTTTGCCATTTCGCGCAGCAGTTCGTCTTTTTCGGTTTCTAATATCTCTTTCGCCTCATCCACTCCCGCAATAAGTTGGCGGTAGCGTTTGGCCGCTGCAACCATCGCCTCAAGTTCGCTATACTCTTTGCTCAGTTTAGCGTAGCGCACTTTGTCGCTTAGCACCGATGGGTCGCCAAGCAATGTCGCAATTTCTTCGTGCCGCGCTTCAAATCCGTCAATTTGCTGCAGCAATGGGGATTCTGTCATTATTTCTGTTTCTTTTGAGGTTCTGTTTTTGTTTTATTTACGCTATACTCAATACTCACTGCAAAGTTACCAAAAATTTTTGCTTAAGCTAAATGCTTAATGCTATTAATACAAAAAAACTTGCAAAGGTCTTTGCCGACCCTCTGCAAGTTTTCTTATCATAGGCTCTTAGTTATCCAGCAACTGATGTGATATGTGCGTTATGCCATGTGGAATAGTTGTGCAAAGTTTGATGTGAAGAGCTTGATTGCGATGGCGAGAAGAATGATGCAGATCG
>JBJECZ010000178.1:0-3913 GCA_051871555.1 Muribaculaceae bacterium
GGGACAGCCGAACACACCCCACCTCGCACAACCGTGGAGCGGTTGCAGACCCAACGATATTCGCTCGCAAATACCGCAAAATAACGTGGCGTGGATGGTGCAGAGCGTATTGCCATACGCCCTAAATCGGCTTATCGGTGTGTTTAATGCGTTGAAATCCAAAATGATAGGGGCGTATGGCAATACTCCCCTACAAGCAACTCTGCGAGAGGTTATCCGCCCCTACAAGCCTGCGAGAGTGGGATTAGTTTTCGAGGGAGTAGGTGATGGTGGTGACTACGCGCACTTTCTTGATGTAAGGCGTGTTTGAGTCGCGGTCCTCGATTGAGAATTGCCCTTGCGAGGCGCTCTCGATGCGGCTGAGGTTGCTGCGGCTCACAGTGGCAAACTGCTGTGCTGTGGCGCTGGCGTTGGTGATGGCTTGGTCCATCATCTTGCCTTTGATGTCGTTCAGCCCCGTGTATTCGTAGCGGATTGGGTTTTCATAGTCGCCGCTGACAATGGCAATTCCGTCCTTGAGCAGTTCGCCTTGGCGGGCGAGAATCTTGCGCACAAGGTCCACCTTGCTCGATGTTACTGTAATTACCGAAGTGATGTTGTAGCGATAGCCCGACTGGTTGTTGCCGTAGCGTTCGGCGTTCATGTCAATCACCACAGGAGCATTGACGCTGATTTCGCTTTCGGTGAGTCCGCCGGCGATAAGGAATCGCTTTATTGCGGCGTTGGTGCTATTGATTTTTGAGTAGAGGCTTGGTAGGTCGTTGCCTATTTCTTTCGACACTATTGGCCAAGTCACTTTGTTTGCCGGCACTTCCATCTCGGCGAGGCCTTTCACGGTCACGCGGCGGTCTTTGTCAACAAAATGGTCAATGCCTGCTTTCAGGTTGAAGCCGAGCACTATTATTGCAAATGCCAGGATAGATGCTTCGACGATGCGGTTTGTTTTCATAGATGATAAAAAGTTTATTAATTGTTGTTTATACTATATTAGATATGACGCTTTGAGCTTGCATTTGGTTTAATACCGAGCTATTTATTTTCTGCGTTGTATTTTGCCGTCGGAAGTGATTTTGAGCGGCGACTCGGGGAAATCGTCGTGCGATAGGGCGATGATGTCATCAATTACGGCGTTTGAACGCGCCTTTTTCGGACCGGTGCGGTCGTATTGCATAAATGGAACTATGCGTCCGTCGATAAATTCGCCTTTGTTTGTCACCTTTAACTCGGCGAGTGGAGCATGTCCGCCCGTGCCAAGAATGTTCACTCCGTAAGGCGTGCAGAAGTTGCCCAGCGAGTAGGCGATAAAGCGATTGCGATAGAGTTCAACAGCACGCGAAACGTGCGGTCCGTGGGCAAAAATCACGTCGGCACCGGCGTCAATCAGGGCGTGAGCGGCGTGGTAGATATTGCCGCGGTTCTCGCCGAAGTAGGTTTCGGTGTCGCGAGTAACATGGCGGCAGTCGTTGCCCTCGGCACCAGCGTGCGCCGACACAATCACCACATCGCATTCCTCATCGAGCCGTTTCACAAGCTTAAGCGTGTAGGAGAGCGTTTTCAGAGGCACCATCAGCGCATTAGGGGCAATGGCAACGAAGCCGAATTTCACTCCTCTGCGCTCCACCACGGCGCTCTCGCACGAGCCAAGCACGCCGGCGCAGCTCAACCCCTCATCCTCGAGTGCTCGCATGGTGCTTTGCAATCCTTCGTAGCCGAAATCGCGGGCGTGGTTGTTGGCTATCGATATGAAGTCGAACCCGGCGTCGCTGAGCAGAGCAGCATACCGCTCCGGCATACGGAACAGGTGCAGCGCCTCGGCATTCTTCACCTCTTTTGGCGTTCCTGCCGAGTCGAGAAGCACGCCCTCGAGGTTGCACACAGCCACGTCGGCGGCGCTTATGTAAGGCTTTGCCTGGGCAAACAGCGTTGCCCCGTCATCGGCAGTGAGGCGCATGGCAGAGTCAGGATAGTTTATGCCCATCATCACGTCGCCCACGCCCACTATGAGGTAAACGCTATCGGGATTGTAGCGCAGGTGGGGCAGTGAGTCGGCATTGCCTTCAGCATCGCCGGTCGTTGATGATGTTGCTTCGCCAGACGATTGCGGTGCTGTGCGGGGGCGCGACGAATTGTCGTTGCTGCATGAGATGATTGCCATTAGCCCGAAGGCAAGCAAGGAGGCAAGAATTATGAACCTTCGCATGGCGCAGTTGAGATGTTAATTTATTGATGACGGTTTTGCCGACAAAGTTAACAATTTATGTTGTGAGCTGAAACGGTTCTGTTATTTTACTCCCGAAATTTTTGCGAGGCAAAAGTTTTGAGCAGCGGCACAAATGTTTCACGTGAAAACTTGTTTGCGTTGCTCGCCCTCAGCTCGTTGCAAAAAATTGTGACTTATTATGGCAAAAAATCCCACCAATTGACCGTGCCTTTGCAGAATTTTCGATTCTCAAGCGGTTAAGTTTTGCGTAATATGTTGAAAAATAGCATTTTGTGAGCAAAATTGCTGATTTGCAAAAATGCTCAGAAAATTTCTGTCCGAGCGAATTTTCTTTTTTTCGACGAAAAACCGTGGGTTTAGTGATATTTTGCGTAATTTTGTAATTTAATGTGTTATTCTTTGTTTTTTGAGAAAAATTGGAGAGTAATCAAATTTCAAATATATGGTATTAAATTACATTTGGGTCGCTTTCTTTCTCATCACATTTGTAGTTGCGTTGGTCGACACCGCGATTAACGGCAACTTGTCGATATGGAGCGACATAATGAACGCGGCGTTCAACTCGTCGGCGCAGGCGTTTGAAATTTCAATAGGACTCACCGGCATCCTTTCGCTTTGGATGGGATTGATGAAGATTGGTGAGCGCGGCGGAATCATCGCCTTTTTCGGTCGGCTTATCGGACCGTTGTTCACGCGTCTGTTTCCGTCGGTGCCAAAGAACCATCCAGCATTGGGTGCAATATTCATGAATGTGTCGGCAAATATGCTTGGGCTCGACAACGCCGCCACGCCGCTTGGCTTGAAGGCAATGCAGGAGTTGCAGTCGATTAACACCGAGAAGGACACTGCCACCGATGCCATGCTCATGTTCCTGATACTTAATTCGTCGGGGTTGTGCTTGATTCCTATTGGTGTGATGATGTATCGCGCGCAATGCGGTGCTGCAAATCCCACCGACGTGTTTGTGCCAATTCTCATAGCCACCACCATAGCCACGTTGGCTGGCGTGCTTGCCCTTTGCATAAAACAGCGCATCAAAATCGACAAAGTGCTCCTTGCGTTCGGTTTAGGCATTATTGCTTTCATTGGCGGGGTGGTGTACTTTTTCTCGAAACTCTCGCAAGAGGAGATACAAACCTATTCGAGCTTCTTTGCCAACTTCATCCTGCTCACGGTGATTGTGTCGTTTCTGTTGAGCGGCGTAATTAAGCGCATCAACGTCTACGATGCGTTTATCGAGGGCGCCAAGGACGGCTTTAAGACCGCGGTGATGATTATTCCGTATCTGGTGGCAATACTCGTGGCAATCGGGTGTTTTCGTGCATCAGGCGCCATGACGGTGCTTGTCGACTGGGTTACGCAAGCCGTGGCTGCCATGGGCTTCGACACCGAATGGGTGGGCTCGTTGCCAACGGCTTTGATGAAGCCGTTGAGCGGCAGCGGTTCGCGCGGAATGATGGTTGACGCCATGAACACCTTCGGCGCCGACTCGTTTGTGGGACGCGTGTCGTCGTGCTTGCAGGGTGCCACCGACACCACGTTCTACATTCTTGCCGTTTACTTCGGCAGTGTAGGGGTGAAGAAAACGCGCTATGCTGTGCCGTTTGCCTTGTTTGCCGATGTTGTGGGCAGCATCGCCGCTATCATGGTGGCTTATTTCTTCTTCGGATAATGACGTGTGGGGTATAGCCA
>JBJECZ010000179.1:0-16039 GCA_051871555.1 Muribaculaceae bacterium
GTTTATTAAGTTTATATTAGTTAGTTGATAGGTATAATTTTGGTAGGCTTTATTTACAATTAAGGATGCCGCAATTTCTGAGATTGCGGCATCCTTTTTTATTGTGTCCTCCTATACGGTAAGAAGTGATGTATCACTACTATTATTTAGTGGCACTTGAACTACGGCAGAATTATTTCAAGCCACGGTCGCGCAACAAAGCGTCGACTTGCGGTTCGCGTCCACGGAATTGCTTGAACAGGGTCATGGCATCTTCGCTGTCGCCTGCTTCAAGAATGTTGTGGAGGAACGATTGGGCTGATTCTTGGTCGTACATGCCTTTTTCTTCAAATAGCGAAGCTGCGTCGGCGCTGAGCACTTCAGCCCACAGATAGGTGTAGTAGCCGGCTGCATACTCGTCGCTGCCAAAGATGTGCTTGAAATATGGGCTGCGATAACGGAACTGAATTTCTTCAGGCATGCCCAGACGGCGAGCCACCGATTTCTCAAACTTCTCCACATCGATGTCGCTGGCAAAGTTCATCTTGTGCCATTCAATGTCGAGCAGGGCTGCGCCACACAGCTCAGTGGTGCGGAATCCCATGTTGAAGCGGCTCGAAGCTTCGAGTTTCTTCACCATTTCGTCAGGTATCACTTCGCCTGTCTTGTAGTGACGGGCGTAGATTTTCAGCAATTCGGGCTCAAACTTCCAGTGCTCGTTGAATTGCGAAGGCAGCTCAACGGCGTCGCGGTCGATGTTTGTGCCGGCAATGCCGCGGAACTGAGCGCGGGTGAGCATGCCGTGGAGGCCGTGACCAAACTCGTGGAAGGCTGTTTCAACCTCGTCGATGGTGAGCAGCGAAGGCAGTTGCTTGGTTGGCTTGGTGAAGTTGCCCACATTGAACACTATCGGGCGAATGTCCTCGCCGTTGTAGTTGTAGGCGCTTTGCATCTCGCTCATCCATGCACCTTGACGCTTGGTAGCGCGTGGGAAATAGTCGGTCATGAACACTGCCACGTGCTTGCCGGCGGCGTCTTTAACGTCGTAGACGTTCACTTCGGGATTATATTTCGGAGCCTTTGGCATTGGAGTGAAAGTGATGCCGTAGAGCTTTCCAGCCTCGGCGAACAAACCTTTCACCACATTGTCGAGTTGGAAATAAGGACGCACCTCATCCTCGCTGATGTTGAAGCGTTCTTTCTTCACCTTCTCGGCATAGTAATAATAGTCCCAAGCAGCGAGCTTGAAGTCGCCGCCGTGGCGGTTGATGTAAGCCTGCATGTCGGCAATTTCTTCCTTAGCCTTGGCAACGGCAGGTTTCCAGATTTGATAAAGCAGGTTTTCGGCATTTTCAACGGTTTTCGACATCACCTTGTCCATCATCATGTCGGCGTAAGTGTCGTAGCCAAGCAGGTTGGCTTTGCGCACGCGCAGGCTGATGATTTTGTTGATGTTGGCGCTGTTGTTATACTCGTTGTCCTTGCTGCCGATGCTCATATAGGCTTTGTACATGCGTTCGCGCAGCGAGCGGCTGTCGGCATAGGTGAGCACAGCCAAGCGGCTTGGAGCATGCACGGTGAACACCCATTTGCCTGCCTTGCCACGGCTTTCGGCTTGCGAAGCAGCTTCGGCAACTGTGCTTTCAGGAATGCCTGCCAATTCGGCTTCGTTGTCAACCACCACTTCGGTTTTATTATTTTCGTTTAGCAAATTTTGGTTGAACTGCATTTGCGCAGCGGCAATTTCTTGGTTGATTTGCTTGAGGGTTGCCTTATCGGCATCGTTGAGCAGTGCACCGTTGCGCACAAAGCTCTTGTAGGTCTTTTCGAGAAGGCGTTGCTGCGGACGGGTGAGGTTGAACAGTTTTTGATTGTCGTAAACTTCCTTCACCTTTTTGAACAATTCGGCATTCATGCTCACCTCATCGCTGTGAGCTGTGATGAGCGGGCGAATTTCGGCTGAAATCTTTTCCATTTCGGGCGTGCCGTCGCTCTCCGAGAGGGCGTAGTAGACATAGCACACCTTGGTGAGCAGCTGACCGCTGTTGTCGAGGGCAAGAATGGTGTTGTCGAAGTCAGGACGGTCGCGGCGCACAATGATGGCGTTGATTTCCTGATTGTGCTGCTCGATGCCAGCCTTCACAGCCGGCACATAGTCGGCATAGGTGATGTCTTGAAACGGCGGAATCTTATACTTGGTAGTATATTCCGTCATGAAAGGATTTTGATGCTCTTTCACTTTAGTCTTTTTTGCGCCCATCGCCAACACGGAGCAAAGGCAGAGGGCTGTTAGGGTTAATAATAATTTTTTCATCTTCAACAGGTTATATATGGTTATTAATTTATTATTTCTTTTGTCGGACTCGTCAGACTTGTCGGACAGGTCAGGCGAGGTCTTGCTCAGTCGTCAACAGGATTCCACACCAACGAAGCCATCATGCCGTAGTGGTCGCTCACCTTCACATCGGCACGTTCAATGCCCACAGCCTGCATATCGCCGCGAAACAGCAGATGGTCGATTTTCAGCCAGAATCGGTTTTCGTGATAGGTGATAGTGGGCAAGAAGCCACATTGCTCGTAGGCGTCGGCAAAATCGTCGCCTCGGATGGTGCGATAGGCATAGGAGCATGGGGTGTCGTTGAAATCGCCGCACACAATCACATTCTCGCCCAACTCACCAATCTTGGCACGCACCAAGTCGGCTTGGTCGGCACGCAGGCGAAATGCCTTCTGCAGCTTGCTGAGGATGCCCACGCGCAGGCTGTCGGTGCCGGCAATCTTGCCACGCACGTCGCCCGGGCGAGTGTATTCAAGGAAAAACGACTTATCGTCGCTGTTCAGGCGGATTGACTGCAAATGCAGGTTCACAATGTACAGCTCGCGGTGCTTGATTTTCACCTTATAGTATACCGCCATTGCAGTGTTGTCGTCACTGAGGGTGTCGGTGCCAAGCACAGTGAACGGATAGCGCGACAGCAGCGACATATTGCTGGCACACGAATCGGTGCGATAGGGATATCGGCTTTTCAGCTCGGCATAGCGCTCTTTTAGCGAGGGCATCTGCGCCAGATAGCGGCCCACGTCGCCCTCTTGCACAGCCACAATGTCGGCGCCGCTGCGCATGATGTAGTTGAATGCATGGTTATTGTTGTTCCAATATTCGCTTTCGTCGTAGATGAAATATTTGGCGTTGAAGGTCATCACCTTAAATAGCAACGCCTCCTGCTCGGGCTTGACCTTTGGCGGAAAGATGTGCAGCGGGCACACCACCTTCACCGACGGCCACGACAGCACTATAGCCCCTGCGGCAATGAGCGACAGCCGCCACCAGCCCACCACGGCAAGCAACGCAGCCAACGCCACGGCAGACATCAGCACATAGGGCAGCGCCAATGTGAGCAGCGATGGCTTGGCAGAGATGCGCGGGTCAACCATACCGCCGTATGCCGACGCAAGCATCAGCACACCCAGCAACAATGTCAGCAGCAACGCCACTCGCCTTGCCACCTTCACTGCCACTTTCATCGCCGATGTTTTCTTACGTCCAACCATCAATGCATTTATGTATTAGTTTTTTTGCTAAGTAATCCTCTTCGGTTGCTTCCTCAAATGCGTTCAATTTTTCTTGCCTACGCTGAACAGCAATTCTTTTTCTTCCTTGGTGAGCGATGCGTAGCCCGACTGCTTGATTTTCTCAAGGATAGCATCGATTTGTTCCTCCTTCTCGCTCACAAACTGCTTGCGCACATCGGAGCGGCGGTTGCTGCGCGATTCGTCAGCCGAGTAGTGATAGCGCTTTGCCTTGGGATTTTTCGGTGACGGTTTTTTGCGCCGAAACAGCCCCACCACACCGTCAATCGCACGATTGACGCCGCTGGTGATGTCGAATCCCTTTTTCATGGCAAGGGCATAAAGCAAGCCCACCACAGCGCCGCCAAGGTGAGCTATGTGCCCGCCAAGATTGTTGCCGTCGAAACTCACCACATCGAGCACCAAGATGGGCAGAACCACCCACTTCAGAGCCACAGGACCGAGAAACAGCAGGTTCAACCTATAGTTTGGTGCCTGCAATCCAACCGCAATTATAACGCCCAGCACCGACGCCGATGCGCCTACAAGGCTGCCGTGAACCCCGGCAAACGCCGGCAACACGCTGTGAGCCGATAGATAGGCTGCCGCACCACCAAGCCCCGACAGCACATACAGCGCCACCATCTGCTTGGGAGTATTGAACTCCATAAATATCAGTCCGAACCAATAGAAGCACAGCATATTGAAGAAGATGTGCATCAAATCGCCGTGCATAAACATATAGGTGAGCAGCGTCCACGGCTTGTGCAGAACGGCTTGCCACTGCGACGGCAATTCAACCATGCCCGACACCATCGCCGGAGTCAACCCCAGCAATGTGAGCACAAACATCGCCAATTTCACCACCACAAACACGCCGATGTTGATGAATATCAGCCTCACCAACAACGAACCGCTACTGTAGCGCCGCTTTATTTCTTTAATAATATCCACCCCTAAACAAGCCTTTCTTTTTCCAATACATCAACACAATAAAGCCGAACAGCATGCCACCCAGGTGAGCAAAATGCGCCACACTGTTCATGATGCCCGACACGCCAAACATCAGCTCAATCAAGCCGTAGCCTATCACCATCCACTTTGCCTTTATAGGCACCGGGATGAACATCAAATACAGCGGCATATTGGGGAACAGCATGCCAAAAGCCAGCAGAATGCCAAACACACCGCCGCTGGCTCCGATGGTGAGCATTTGGTTGAAGAACGGCAATTCTTCGCCGGCAGCAAGCGCCTGGTCGACATACATTGTCATCTGCTCGATGCTGACGGCATTGAGGTTGGCAAGCGCCGGTATGAAGTCGGAGCGCCATGTCATTGTCCACACCAGTTCCTGAATTATAGCGGCTCCCAACCCGCAAGAAATATAGTAGAACAAAAAACGCTTCTGACCCATCACATGTTCAAGAATGCGGCCAAACATCCACAGCGAAAACATATTGAAGAAAATGTGTGAGAAATCGCCGTGCAAAAACATGTAGCTAATCAGCTGAACAGGGTTAAACCCGCTCGCCTGCCAATAGTGCAGCGCCAAATATGCCTCCACATCGATGCCAATGCGAGGCAACACCATTTGGGCAAACCACACCAAAAGGTTGATTATCAACAAGTTTCTTGTAACAGCCGGTATTGAGTCAAGAAATGAATTTCCGTAATTTCGCATATACAATCTGTTGAATTAAATAACTATGTCACAAAATTAGGCAAAAAATTGCAGCTTTTGGCTATCTATATTTCTTTTTAATTAGCATTAAATGTTTTTTGCTAATTTATATCTCTTCTATTTCAGCTGTTCTTTCAATAACAACCTTATCCAATTATGGTTTCATCAGTCACCACACCGCATCTCATTCCCGTTGCCGTGCTCTTAGTCATATAATAAAATTATACCTCAAAATCGGCAAATAGTACAATAATATTGTAAAACTAAGCATCTAAATTTGCATGCGAAATACTCTTTAGATAAACTTAAAACTAAAATACTCCAACAAATGAAAAAAATTGCAGTTCTGTTTTTGCTGACTCTACTATCATGCTCTCACCTGTTTGAGAACCTTATTTTAGCACAAAACAACTCACTTTTAATATACCAAGACGCCTCACAACCCATCGAAAAACGTGTTGAGGACGCCTTGTCGCGCATGACCTTAGACGAAAAAATCGCAATTCTGCATGCCAACGGCGGATATGCTTCGGCTGGTGTGCCTCGCTTGGGCATCCCGGGCAACTTCCCCACCGACGGACCTTCAGGCTTACGGCAAGAGATGTTTTGGAGCGGATGGCAAGGTGCCGGCATGAGCACCGACTCTTGCACCGCATTTCCGGCGCTGGTGTGCCTGGCTGCCTCTTGGAACCCGCAACTGGCATCGCTGTTCGGCAAAGCATACAGCGAAGAAGCCATCTACCGCAACAAAAACATCATCTTGGGTCCGGGCGTAAACATATTCCGCTCGCCAATGAACGGACGCAACTTCGAATATATGGGCGAAGACCCTTATCTCACTTCCCGCATAGCAGTGGAATATATCAAAGGTGTGCAGTCGAACAATGTGGCTGCATGCGTGAAGCACTTTGCCGTTAATAATCAAGAGTATAACCGCTACAGCATCAACACATTGGTCGACGAACGCACTTTGCACGAAATCTACCTGCCGGCTTTCAAAGCTGCCGTAACTGAAGCTAAGGTGTGGGCAGTGATGGGCGCTTACAACAAATACGACGGCACACACTGCTGCCATAACGATTACCTGCTGAACAAACTGCTAAAACACGATTGGAGTTTCGACGGCGTGGTAATCTCTGATTTCGGCGGAACTCACAACACCCACGAAGCCATCTTCAACGGGCTCGACATGGAGTTTGGCACTCATCTGGGCTCGATTGACGCTTTCGAAAACTATTTTCTTGCACGCCCTTACAAGCAGCTCATTCGCGAAGGCAAAGTAGGCGAAAAAGAGTTGAACGACAAAGTGCGACGCATACTGCGAATGATGTTCCGCACCAACCTTTCTGCCAATCGTCCTTGGGGAAGCCAAGCCTCTGAGCAACACATTGCCGCCTCTCGAAAGATTGCCGAAGAAGGCATTGTGCTGCTGAAAAACCAACGTCAACTGCTTCCACTCAATCTCAACAATACTAAAAAGATACTTATAGTGGGCGAAAACGCCGTCACTCCAATGGCTGGCGCAGGCGGTTCGTCGGAAGTGAAAGCCAAATACGAAATCGTGCCCTTGCAAGGTCTCACCAACCGGATTGGCAAGCGTGCCGAAATAAAATACCTGCAAGGCTACTCCTCGACTGCCGATTCGGCTTCATGCGTAAAAATGGCGGCTGAAGCTGCTGAGGCTGCCCACAATGCCGATGTGGTGGTGTTTATCGGCGGGTTGAACAAACAACCGAATAACGACAGCGAAGGCTACGACCGCACTTCGTTTGATTTGCCTTACCATCAAAACGAGCTGGTTGACGCTCTGCACAAAGCAAACCGTAATTTAGTGGTGGTTATGATAGCCGGCAACGCCTATGCCATGCCTTGGGAAAAAGATGTGCCGGCAATCGTGCATGCTTTCTATGGCGGTATGGAAGCCGGCAATGCCCTTGCTTCGGTGCTCCTGGGCGATGTAAACCCTTCAGGCAAACTGCCTTTCACTTTCCCCGTTAGCATTAACGACAACGGCGCTCACGCCACAAACTCGTTCACTGGCGACGGCAACACCGTTGAATACAAAGAAGGCATATTCGTTGGCTACCGCTGGCACGACACTAAGAACATCAAGCCTCAATTTGCATTCGGTCACGGGCTCAGCTACACCTCGTTCCGCTATGGCAAAGCCTCCGTCAGCAAAACCTCGCTGGGCGACGGCGAAGAACTGCAAATCACGGTGCCGGTGACTAACGTCGGTTCTCGCGAGGGTGCCGAAGTGGTGCAAATGTATGTTCACGACGAGAAATGCTCTTTGCCACGACCTGTGAAAGAGCTGAAACAATTTGAGAAAATCGTCTTGAAGCCTGGCGAAACTCACAACGTGACGTTCACCATCAGCCGCGATAAACTCAGCTTCTACGACCCCGCGCTGCATTGTTGGGTGGTGGAACCCGGCAAATTCAAGGCTCTCATTGGCTCGGCGTCGAACGACATTCGTGCTACTGCCACATTCGAGTGGCATAATTAACCGCAGACATTGCTAAATCCCATATATATATTTCATTTTTTTACACGACAGGGGGAGCAACCGAATCAAATAGTTGTCTCCCCCTTTATTTTCACCCTCAGCACTAATATTATGTCAACGTGCCCAAATGGTACATTCTTCGAAAAAAACTGATAAATTGAAATAAATCAACAATTTTACGAACATTTTTTTGTAATAATGTTGTAAAATGTTTAAATTTGCCACAACTAAACCATTACTAAACTAATAATCAATTCAATCATAACTAAAGTATGAACAAAGCAGAACTAATAAATGCTATTAGTGAAGAAACTAAACTTAAAAAGACTGATTCAAAACTGGCACTCGAAGCCATCTTGAAAATTATTTCCGAAAAGGTTTACGAAGGAGAGAGAGTTTCCCTCCTTGGCTTTGGCACGTTTAAACTTGTAGAAAAAGCTGCACGCATTGGCGTGAACCCCACGACACACCAAAAAATCGAGATTCCGGCAAAACGAGCAATCAAGTTCAACCCCAGCGCCGATTTTTCCGACAAAGTGAAATAATCACATCTCGGCAGGCATCAGACATCAATACATATTACGAATGCGACGCGCGGCTGTTTTGCCGTGCTTTTGCGTTATGTTCTGGTCGATGTAGACGCGCAGCGACAACTGCTGCCACATTGCAAACACATCGCCGGTGACGTGAAAGTTGAGTGCCGCCTCAAGGTCGACGTAGCTGTTGCGCACGATGTGCGCAACCACATTGGTGCGGCTGTAGGTTTTTGCCTGATAGTATGGCGAACCCATGTTGAGCTCGGGTCCATAATAGGGATATAGCGGCATAAGGTTTTTGCCGGCATAGAATGTCTCGCGCAAGCCCAGCCAACGCCAGTCGGCAGCCACCTCGGCAAGCACTCCGGCTGCATTTTGCCATCCATGGGCATGGATGCGGCTACGCTGCATCGACAGCACTGCGCCAAGGCGTATGTTAAGGCTGTCGAGCCTCGTGCTGCGGCTTAAATCTACGCCAATCCACGGATTGAACATAAAGTCGTCGTTCACGCTTTGGTCGTCAGGCGCATCTTTTTGCCTGGCAAGATGATTATACTGCATCCTTTCGCCCACCTGCAGCACTCCGCTTCGGCTGAGCGAATAGCGGCTGTTTAGCATCACGTTGAACGCCTCGCGCTGAGTTTCGGTTTGCAATTGTCGCCAATCGAGCATAAACTCGGCGTAGCCTCGCGGCTTCACGTATTGCAGCAGCACGCCTCGCACGTTGGGCTGCTCGTAGGCGGCAGAGTCGCTCCATAGAAACTTCGGGGAAGCCTCCATCATATAGTCGCGCGAGAACATACCGAAGTTCAGCTTCCACTGCTGCTTGTCGAGCCGATAGTACAGCGTCGGGCAAATCTTATGCCCCTTCCATCCGCAGCCCACAGGCTGATTCCACACCACGCCGCCCTTGATGCTATGCTCGCCACCGGGCAGCACAACACCCACTTCGGGCGCCAATCGAGTGAAGAAGATGGTTTGGTCGTTGGCGTCGTCGCCCTCGCGATTGTCGAACACACTGCCAAAATCAACGCTCCAAGCGAACTCTTGCGCCCGACAGAATGTAGCAACCGCTGCGGCGAACAATATGATTATTAGTTTACGCATTTACCGAAGGAATCTTCTCCAAGCCTTTTTGGATGCGGGCAATGGTTTCGTCCTTGCCAAGAAGTTCGGTGATATCGAACATGTGCGGACCCTTGCACTCGCCCACCACCACGAGGCGGAACGCATTCATCACGTTGCCCATGTGATAGCCATTGTCGGTAATCCAACCAAGCACAATGTCCTCCGATGGCTTCGATGAGAAATCGTCAATGCCGCGAAGCACCTCAATCAGCTCGCCCATGATGCGCGGAGTGTCTTCCTTCCAACGCTTCTTCACGTCTTTTTCGGCATACGCATCAGGTGCCACAAAGAAGAAACGTGCCTGCTCCCAAAGGTCTTTCACAAATGTGATGCGACCCTTCACCATGCCCACCACGCGGGCAAGGAACTCGTCGCTATATTGCGAGGCATCAATGCCATGCTGTGCAAGCACCGGCTTGAACATTTCAGCCAATTCGGCATCGGGCTTGTTGATGAGATATTCGTGATTGAACCACTTGGCTTTATCGAAATCGAAGCGTGCGCCGCTCTTCGAGCAGTGAGCAAACGAGAAATCCTTGATGAGTTCGTCCATCGACATGATTTCGCGGTCGTCGCCCGGATTCCAGCCAAGCAGAGCCACAAAGTTCACCAAAGCCTCAGGCAAGAAACCTGTTTCGCGGAAACCGTCCCACACTTCCTCGCCGTTTTCGCCATTATCGTGCCACTCAAGCGGGAACACCGGGAAACCCAACTTCTTGCCGTCGCGCTTGCTCAATTTACCCTTACCGGTGGGCTTAAGCAACAGAGGCAAATGCACAAACTGCGGCATTGTGTCCACCCAGCCGAAAGCCTCGTAAAGCAAAACGTGAAGCGGAGCACTCGGCAACCATTCCTCGCCGCGAATCACATGGCTCACCTCCATCAAGTGGTCGTCAACGATGTTGGCAAGGTGATAAGTAGGCAACTGGTCGGCGCTCTTATACAGCACCTTATCGTCTAGAATCGAAGAGTTGATAGTAACCTTTCCGCGGATGAGATCGTCAACCACCACGTCGCGGTTCGGCTCAATCTTGAAGCGAACAACGTATGGCGTGCCGGCATCCACGAGCGCCTTCACCTCGTCAGCAGGCATGCTCAGCGAGTTGCGCATCGACATGCGCGTTGAAGCATCATACTGGAAATTTGCCACCTCGGCACGCTTGGCATTAAGTTCATCGGGAGTGTCGAAAGCAATGTAGGCATTGCCCGAAGCCAGCAGACGGTCGACGTGCTCGCGATAAATCTCACGACGTTCGCTCTGCTTGTAAGGCCCGTAATTACCGCCCTCATGCACGCCTTCGTCGATGCCGATGCCCAACCAGGCAAGCGCCTCGTTGATATACTCCTCGGCACCCGGCACAAAGCGAGTCGAGTCGGTGTCCTCGATGCGAAGAATCATGTCGCCGCCATTCTGACGCGCAAACAGATAGTTATATAATGCAGTGCGCACACCGCCAATATGCAACGCACCCGTTGGCGACGGTGCAAATCTCACTCTCACTTTTCTTTCCATATGGTCTAAACTATATTTAATAATTTCTGTTTCAAATAAAAAAATGCTCTGCAAAGATACAATATTAATTCCATAAAATGCGCCATTTCCTTGCATTAATACACTCCAAACTCAATTGCACAATAAGCAACTGGCTTGAGACGGCATCGGTTGCCGCCCCAAGCCAATAATATGCGATTTGCTGCTATAGCTGCATCAATCATGCCAAGTCTCTATGTCCTCGCAATCTCGAATGTGGTTCTTGTCGTCGAAGAACTCTACCCATCCGGGCAAATCCTCTTCTGAAATGTCGCCGTTGAGAATCTTGCCAATAAGCGTTCCCCACGCTTCGGCATATCGTTCATATTCATCACATGTGCCAGAATACGAATAGCAGTCGTAGTTGTCGGCCTCTCCGCTCGCATTAATCTTTTCTGACACATAATCCTCATCGAGTTTGTTTCGGCAAATGCCTCGAAACGCTTTCAGGTTTCCGCTATAGCCGTACAACAAGCCAAGGGCCTCGCTTGCCTCAAGGTCGACCGAGAATACCTCATCCTCGGCGAAATAATAGTCGAACGAGCCATCCACTACGTCACCCATAAACGTGTATGAACCTCCGCTGACGTCGTTAAGCTGCTCACGCACATCGTTGAGTTCTTCCTTGTCGTCCTCATCAAACTCATCAAGTCTGTCGGCAAGTTCCTTAAGCTCCTCAGGAATAGCATCTCTCACCACCACTCTAGCTCCGCCATTGGGCCATGATGCCTCATAGGCAAGCGAATCCAGTTCCTCGTCCAAGTCGAATGGCAGCATGGCTATGCCTTCAAACACTTCGTCGTGACCAATGTTTTGGTTTAGCAAATACATCAATTGGTCTTTACTTATTTCAATCTCTTCATAGGTGGAAAAATCATTGCCGCACTTACCGCCTTCATTGCAGCCAACATTGCAGCCAAACGATTCGGCCTTTACTCCCATCAACAACGCCTTGCGTGCCAACTCCACATTTTTGTTATCCTTTGCTTCCATAATTCTATATTTTGTTTTTATTGGTTTTTGCTTTTAATTACATTGCAAAGATATTCACCATTCGTTCAGCCCATCTGAACAAATAGGGGAGGATGCCAATTTTTTTGACACCCTCCCCTATTTTAAAGGCAAAAATTGTGTTTATCGCACTTCAGCTGCAGTTGTTGCACTGATGCCGGCAAGTTCATTGGGATATTTCTCCGTAAGTCGCTTCAGGCACATTCCGGTTGTATATACGTATAGCGTGACAGCCGTTTCAATCGACTTATCAAGTTCTTCCTCCGACATATACATGGCAAAATGTGCGCCGTTTCCACTCGAGGTGTTTCGCCATGCCTTAATCTTTTCAAGCATTTCATAAAGATTGCGTTCTTTTGTGGTAGTAGAAGTACTCAAATGATTTAAGAAATCAAATCGCTTTATAATCGGTGCAAGAGTAACATCTGTTTCGTTACCTGTCGGTTGCGCTTCTCTGCCATACAGCAGGTAATACATCTTCTTCAAGAACGCCTCGAACTTCACTATCAATATGCCCGAGTATACGTGCTTCTTGTTGAACGATACCTCGCTTCTGCCAAACAACTCGTCGAAAGCTTCACGCATATCAATAGCAATGCCGTCGAGGTGAATAACCGTTTGAATGTTCACCACTTTAAAGAACCCTTTAACAGCTTCCGACGTCATTGGCATGCCTGATACACCACGCAATTTCTTTTTCACCAGAGCAGTCACCTTGTCTCGCTTGTCTTCGTCCGAAAGTCGAGTAGGTTGCAGAGCCTCTGCAGCCGCCTCCTCGGCAGGTTGTTCATTCACTTCTTCGTCGGTGATGTTTTTGCCGTAGAACGAATTCTCATTTTCCAAAGCATAGATTATTTTTAATCTATTGTCAGGACTCAAAATGAAATCTCGTATAATCTTAGATGTACGAGTAACCACAAACATCGACTTAACATCATCACCAGTAACTCGTTTCAAGAATTCTTTGGCTTTGCTCTTGTCGAGTGTCAACATCAAATCTTGGAATCGTCCCATATCATCGATGTTGTTCTCTGTTACATCATTTCTTACGATGTTCTTAAATTTATCGATGTTCAATCCGGTTGCATCGCATATCGCGAATATCTGAGCATCGGTTTGACGCTTTTGATATTCGTTGATATAATCGAAAATTGTGTTGTTTGGCGATAAAACCAAATCGCCACGACGTATGTCGTGCAATATAGTCAACACAGTGCGCTGGTCGCGTTGCGAAAGAGTGGCAAACACCTGATGCAGCTGCTTTTGCAGTGCAGTCACCTTTTCGTTGTCTTCGCCAAGGGTATAGAGATACTTCACATAGCGAATAAAATTAGAGTTGATGTAGTCGGCATCAATTGTGCCAACGCCGGTTTCGGTGAGATATGCCTCGAAATGATAAACGTCGTCATCACTACTTGTGCCGCCTCCACCACCTTCAAACAATTCGCGATATCTTTGGAGCAATACATTGTAGACATTTTCATCGAATTTCATTTCGATGCTCACCCAACCGTTCACGTGCTTGAACTCATATTTTAGCTTGTCCCAACTAAAGCCCTGCATCTTCGATGCTTCAAGCAGCTTTGTCATATTGCAGAATTCCAAAGCAAATTTCTTCTTCGAAATTTCGGCTTGAGGCAGACTGCTGAAATCAACTATACCTTCGGCTTTGAAAACATCATAGATAATATCGAAAGATTTGTTAATCTTTTCAAGGTTAGCCTCGAGTTTATCTACGAAAACACTCTGCGGTTGGTCAACATAGAGGGCCAAAGCTTCTTGTATGTATTTTTCCATTCTGTAAGGACGGCAGAAATACTTAATTATGCCAAATGGCTTCTCCGGTCCAAATAAACGGTTGGTGCGAGAAAATGCTTGAATCACGTCAACGTATTTCAGCAGCTTGTCGACATACAGCGTGTTTATCCACTTCGAGTCGTAACCTGTGAGCATTTGCGTCACCACTATAAGCAAGTCAATTTGCTTATTTTTCTCCAAGCGTTTGTACGGTGCTTTATGGGCAAGACGCAAAGCTACGTCTTTCTTATATTTTGAGTATGTTGATTGCTGGAAATGCTGACCAAACTTGCGGTTGTAGTCGTCAAGCATTTCAAGTATGGCGTCTTCTCTATATCCGGCACTATCGTTATTGTCGATGCTGTCGTCGAAGATTGCCGCTACATTATACGATGGATAGTTCTGCTTGAACAATCGGTAGTATTCAATTGCTTCCGGTATGTTCTTTGTGGCAAGAATTGCATGGAATTTGCCGTCGTGGCTCAACACTTGGCGTTCACCCACTATTTTGTTCATCACAGCCATGTGGTGCTCTTCGGTGGTGTAGTACGAGCGAGCTTCGTCTTCAATGGCAAGAGCACTCACTCGTTCCGGGTCCATATACTTCTCGAAGATGGCTTTCTTGTCGGGGTCGGCTTGCAAATCTTCTTCGCGCTCCACTTCAGCCATTCGCAATGCCACCTCGTGGCGCATTTCGGCTTCGTCGGCTGTCGATTCTCGGTAGATGTCGAAGCCAAGCACATTGCCGTCGGGAATACCATTGGCAATGGTGTATTTTGATAGCATATCGCCAAATATCACTTCGGTGGTGATTTCGTTCTGAGCATTTTCATCAAATATCGGCGTACCGGTGAAACCGAAAAGCAATGCACGAGGGAAAGTCTTTTTAATTGACATGAGCATGCCGCTGCCGTTTTCGCCACCGGAGCCTTTCACGCTGCGGTGACATTCGTCCACAATAAACACCACTCGCTTGCCGTTGATGTGGTCGATTGACGATTGGGCAACGCCATTTGCGTTGTTGATGCGGCTCATTTTCTGAATTGACGTCACTATCAGGCATCGGCTTGTGTCGTCCGATTCGAGTTGGCTCACAAGTTCCGCGGTGTTTTCGGTGTCGAGCACGTCCTCGTCGATGTCGGCAAAGTTGCGGTATTCGTCAACCGATTGTATGCTCAGTTCTATGCGGTCGAGCAGAAACACCACCTTATCGGCATCGCCGGCTTTTGCTATCAGCTGTGCCGACTTGAATGATGTCATGGTCTTGCCCGAACCGGTTGTGTGCCACACAAAGCCGCCTCGGTGGGCGTGGTCGTCCCAGATGGTGTTGTGCACGCGGTCGCAGATGGCATTCACGGCGTCGTACTGATAGCTGCGAAGCACTTTCAGCGAGCAGTCTTTATCGTCGGCAATTGTGTAATAGCCTATCATGCGATGCGCCAATGGTATAGAGAGAAGATTGGCACAAATCTTTTTCCAATCGAAAAACTCTTCGTTGTTCGAATCCGACCAATGGAAGTAGTACGACGGCGAAAAGTTCTTTTCGTCGCCGGGATTGGCAAAATAGAGTGTCTTATTTGGCGTCATCGCCACGAATATCTGCACAAGCGAGAAGATACCTCGCGAGAACACTCCCTCGTGAGCATATTTCTTTATTTGGTTAACTGCTTGCGTAACGTCAACGCCTGAGCGTTTAAGCTCGATATGGAACATGGGCATACCGTTGATAAGAAGCATTACATCGCCGCGGCGGTCGCCTGCAAGTGGGTGTGCCGTTGCAAACCGTGGCTGACGCACTATTTGATAGACACTTTGACCGCTGTTTATCTCACGAGCGTCGAATATCTTCAGATACACCGTCTTGCCAAAGTTGATTACGTCTTTGTCATTGTCGCGCACCACGCTCACCAAACCGTGGTTAATCATCTGATTCACCTTGTATGGCGAACCGCATGCGTTCACTTGCTGAATGATTTGGTCCATTTCGGTGTCGGTGAGCGGATATTCGCCCAGGCGCTGCATCTCTCGATTATTGTTGTAAATAATCGCTTTCCAGTTCTCTATAAGGTCCTGTTCGGTGGGACACACTATCACTTGTGGCTCCCATCCGTGGAGCTTGAGTTGCTCACATAATGCCGTTTCAAAATCATATTCACGGTTAATTGGTATTATAACATCATCAACTGGCATATCAATATTTTTTGAGGTGATTAAACAAACATTTTATCTAAACAAGCTGCCTTGATTTGCTTTAGCTTTTCAAGACGCTGCTCTTGCAACGCAATTTGGCGGTCAAG
>JBJECZ010000180.1:0-16001 GCA_051871555.1 Muribaculaceae bacterium
CTTATTTTTACGGTTTTTAGATGCAAAGTTCGGTTTAAAGTTTAATTCTTTCCTATCTTTGTAGCCGAAAAATTTTTTTGTGACACAATTTTTGTGTCGAATTGCTTTTTTTGATAAACCCTACTGATGAAAGAATTTATTAATATACTGCTGCGTTTTGTGCCGCGCTACAAACGCTATTTGGTGCTGAATGTTGTCTTCAACCTGCTGGCAGCGTTCCTCACGCTGTTTTCGTTTGCGCTCATCATCCCCATTTTGGAGATGTTGTTTAAAATCAACTCCATCGCCTACTCCTATATGCCACTTGGCAGCGGCTCGCTCAAGGAGGTGCTGGTGAACGATTTCTATTTTTATGTGCAAACCATAATAGGGCAGTGGGGTCAGAGCGTTGCGCTTGCCTCGCTGGCAGTGATTTTGGTGGTGATGACGGCGTTGAAGACCGGCAGCGCCTATTTGAGTGCATTCTTCATGGTGCCCATACGCGCCGGCGTGGTGCGCGACATTCGCAACACCATCTACCACAAAATCATGCAGTTGCCCATGGGCTTTTTCACCAACGAGCGCAAGGGCGACGTGATGGCTCGCATGAGCGGTGACGTCACCGAGGTGGAAAACAGCATCATGGCGTCGCTCGACATGATGTTCAAAAACCCCATTATGATTATCACCTGCCTTACGATGATGATTCTGGTGAGCTGGCAGCTAACGGTGTTTGTGCTGGTGCTGCTGCCGGTTGCCGGATATATTATGGGCAAGGTGGGCAAACGCCTCAAGCGGGTGTCGCTCGAGGGGCAGACGCAGTGGGGCGTGATTCTCAGCAACATCGAGGAAACGCTTGGCGGACTGCGCATCATCAAGGCTTTCAACGCCCAGCATAAGGCTGAAGCGCGCTTCCAAGCCGAGAACGGCAAATATGCGCGCATCACCACCCGCATGATGCGCCGCCACGAGTTGGCTCACCCAATGAGCGAGTTTCTTGGCACCACCACCATCGCCATTGTGCTGTGGTTTGGTGGCACGCTCATCCTCATGGGCGGCAGCACCATCAGCGCCTCGTCGTTCATCTATTATATGGTGATTTTCTACAGCGTAATCAATCCAGCCAAGGAGCTTTCGAAGGCATCGTATAGCATTCAGCGCGGATTGGCTTCGATGGAGCGCATCGACAAGATTCTCAAAGCCGAAAACCCCATTGCCGAGCCTGCCGAACCGCAACCGCTGCCTGCCATCACTCGTGGCATCACCTACCGCGACGTGCGTTTCCGCTACGGCACCGACTGGGTGATTGATGGCGTGAGTCTCGACATCCCGGCGGGCGCCACCGTGGCGCTGGTAGGGCAGTCGGGCTCGGGAAAATCGACGCTTGCCGACTTGTTGCCGCGTTTCTACGACGTCGACGAAGGCTCGATAAGCATCGACGGCACCGACATTCGCCATGTGCTCACCACCGACTTGCGTGCTCTTATGGGAAACGTCAATCAGGAGGCAATTCTCTTCAACGACACTTTCTATAACAACATCACCTTTGGCGTTGAAAATGCCACTATGGACGAGGTGGTTCACGCTGCCAAGGTGGCTAACGCGCTGGAGTTTATCGAAGCATCGGAGAATGGCTTCGACACCAACATCGGCGACCGCGGCTGTCGCCTCTCGGGCGGTCAGCGCCAGCGCATCAGCATTGCACGAGCCATACTCAAGAACCCGGCGATTCTCATCCTCGACGAAGCCACTTCGGCGCTCGACACCGAGAGCGAGCGACTGGTGCAAGAAGCCCTCGACAACCTTATGCGCGGGCGCACCACCTTGGTCATTGCCCACCGCTTGTCGACCATCAAGAATGCCGACCTCATTTGCGTGATGCACGAGGGTAGAATAGTGGAGCGAGGCACCCACGACCAGCTCATTGCCCTCGGCGGCTACTACAAGCGCCTTGTGGATATGCAAAAATTCTAAATAGATAATTTCCCGAAATGTTACGAAATAATGAAAATTTTTGCAATATGTCGACAGAATTATTGCTTTAATAAACAAAATTTGTAACTTTGGGCACCGATAGGCACAAATAGAGTTTTTTTTGATTCGTTTTTGGTTCGAATTAGCAATAGGCTCGTGCCTGATTATCGAGTTGTGATATTTGAAAAAATTAGCAGAACGGCGGTATGTTGGATTTTGAATCATTCTACATTATGTGGTACTCTCGCGCCAAGCGGTTCGCTTGCGAATATGTCTTGAGTGAGGGTGAAGCCGAGGACATTGTGCAAGATGTCTTCGTCAGGCTATATGAGCGCCGCGATGTGCTGGATGCCTACACCAACCTCACTGCCTATCTGCTCACATCCATCAAAAATCGCTGTATCGACCATCTGCGCCAATTGGTTGACGAACGTGAGTTGGTTGAAAACATCACCGACGAGCGCGACATTGAGCGCCGCATCAGCCTCGATGCGCTGGAGTCGTTCGACGTCGATTACCCCGACGAGGCAAGCATCGAGCAGCACTTGCAACAGGCGCTCGACTCTTTGCCCGACCGCTGCCGCACCATATTTGTGATGAACAAAATCGAGGGTAAAAAGCAGGCACAGATAGCCAAGGAGCTGGGACTATCGGTTAACACCGTTGAGAGCCAAATGGCTATTGCGTATTCGAAATTGCGCGTCAATCTCAAGGATTGCGTGCCGCTGCTGGTGTTCCTTTGCTTGCTCGATTAATCAAAATTTCAATTTAATTTAAATTTTTTTTGTTTTTCTTTGGCGGATTTTTGAGAAAGCACGTCTTAATAGTGTAGACTGATTTATGGACCAACGGATTATTCAATATTTTGCAGGCGAATTGAACAGCGAGGAGCAGAAATCGTTGTTTAAAGAAGTTTTGAATAACGAAACGCTTAAGCAAGAGATGATGCAATATCGCCACCTGCACACATTGATTAATCTGCAGCCCAACCAAGCCGACGAAGCCGAAGGCGAGAGGAGCTATGAGCAATTCATGGCACGCCGCCGGTGGCAGCAAAAGCGCCGAGTGTTTATCACGGCACTGCGCTATGCAGCGATGTTGGTGCTTGGTGTGGCGTTGACATTATGGTATAACTATGCCGGGCAGCGCAGCGCAATGGCAGAGCATCAGAGCAAGCCGCTGGCTCAAACGCTCACCGTGCCAGCCGGACAGCGCGCCCACATCACTTTGCCCGACGGCAGCCGGGCTTGGGTGAATGCCGGTTCGAAGATTACCTACGCATCGGCGTTTGGCAGCGAGAGGCGAGTGACCCTCGAGGGTGAAGCCTTCTTCGAGGTGGCAAAAGACTCGGTGCGACCTTTCATCGTAAAGGCAGGCAAGATGAATGTGAAGGCATTAGGAACAAAGTTCAACGTCTACAACTACGCCGGCGAGCCGCTTGTGGTGTCGCTTGTGGAGGGCAAGGTTAAGGTCTATCGCGACCAAGTGCATCGCAAAAGCGTTGTGCTAAATCCCGGCGAGAGAGCCGTGGAGGTCGATGGTGAAATGCTTAAGGAGACGTTCGGCGATGATGTGCTGATGTGGCGCGACGGAGTTTATTCGTTCCGCGACATGCCTCTCGGCGACATTCTCCGCAAACTCGAGCTTTACTACGACGTGAAAATCGTGGTAAACAGCCCCGAGCTGCTCAACAAGCACTTCACCGGAAAATTCCGCCAGAACGATGGCGTGAGGGAAGTGTTGATGATTCTTCAAAAAGTTTATCCTTTCCAGCTCAGCCATACCGACGGAAGCAGAGAATATACCATAAACGATTAATTTAAACTAATTAGCAGAAACGTATAAAAAAGGAGATGCTCATAAAGTTAATAGTTGTTTACCATAGTTAAGTTTGAATCGTTGTTTGGTGTGTGGTTGGCGTTGTGAAATGTGTAGATTGTGAAATGTAAAATAAAATACCGTTCAGCCACACTCCGACAATGTTCGCTTTAGGCTAATAAGCCATATGGCAAAACAATTATCACAAAATATAAACAAGGAAATGTTGTGTAAACTTCATAAAATTAAAAAACAAACCTACTAATCAAAATCATGTAACATTATGAAATTTAATCCTTCGTCAGGAGCATGTAATGGCTCCAGAAAGAATTTCAAAGCGCTTGGTCGAAGATTGAGTGCTGTTGTGATGTTTTTTGTGATTTCTGTTTTTGCGGCAACCGCAGTCAAGGCTCAAACAGCCAAGATTACATTGCCGGCAAAGAAAGTCACAATTTCTGCAATCTTCTCGGCAATCGAGAAGCAAAGTGATTACCTTGTGGTGTATGAAAACGCCGACATCAACGTCAACAAGACTGTTACGTTGTCGGCTGCAACCGCTCAAATGAACACCATTCTTGGTGCGGTTGCCAAATCAACAGGCACAAAGTATGAAGTAAGTAACAAGTACATCGTTTTTTCAAAGCCCGGTGCAGCAAAGGCAACTGCCGTAAGCTCAAAGGGTAATGTAAAGGTGACTGGTAAGGTGCTCGATTCAGCAGGCGAACCGGTTATCGGTGCCACCGTTATGGAAAAAGGCACCAACAACGGTACTGCTACCGACCTCGATGGTAACTTCACTCTCAACGTATCGGGTGCTAACTCGGTTGTTGCTGTTTCGTATGTTGGTTGCGTCGACAGCGAAATGCGCGTCACTCCGGGCAAGCCTATGACTTTCTCGCTCAAAGAAAGCGCTGAAAACCTCGACGAACTCGTTGTTGTGGGTTATGGTGTTCAAAAGAAAGTTAACCTCTCGGGTGCCGTTTCAACTGTTGAAACCAAGCAATTGGAAAACCGTCCTGTTCTTAACGTAGGTAACGCCCTCCAAGGTGCTGTTGCCAACCTTAACGTGACGGTTGGCACCGGTCAGGCTATCAGCACTCCAAGCTTCAACATTCGTGGTACTAACTCAATCAACGGCGGTAGCCCGCTCGTAGTGATTGACGGTGTTGCTTCGGATGCAGGTGCCCTCAACCGTATGAACCCTAACGACATCGAAAGCATGTCGGTGCTCAAGGATGCTGCTTCTTGCGCCATCTATGGTGCAAAGGCTGCTTACGGTGTTATCTTGGTTACTACAAAAGCCGGTAAGAGCGAAAAGTTGACTGTTAACTACAACAACAACTTCACATTCACCACCAACACCAAGATGCCTGAAATCATCACTGACCCTTACAAGGTGGTTACTACCCGTAACATCATGGCTTATCCTTGGTATAACCTCTACAACGAAGAGCAAATCGAATATGCCAAGAAGGTATCGGAAGACCCAACTATGAGTCCTTACTTCCTCACTCCTGGCGGCACATATCAATACTTCGGCCAAACCGACTGGATTGACGAGTGCTACAAGGACTTCTCGTTCGCTACCAACCACTCGGTTGACATCTCAGGCAAGACCGACAGAGTTGACTACTATTTCTCGGCTGGTTACAACTACCAAAACGGTATGATTAAGTACAACACCGATACTTACAACCGTTACAACGTAAACAGCAAGTTGAGTTTCCACTTGACTGACAACTGGACACTCTCTAACAACACAGTGTTCACCACTTACGACTATAAGGCTCCTACCAACTTGAGCAGCGACACTTATTGGGCAATCAACCGTATTTGTCCACTCGACGTTCCAAAGAACCCTGATGGCACTTGGACCAGCTCTGGTGTTAACCCACTTGGCTTGTTGCAAGACGGTGGTGACTGGCAGCAATATTCAACTCGTGTGCGTACACAATTCAACTCGCGCTTCGACATCATCAAGAACGTGCTGTTCTTGCAAGGTTCGTTTGCTTACACAAGCAACAAGTCGCGCGAACGCTGGTTCTATGCACCTGTTGCTTACACCGATGGTCCTGACCGCCCTATCAAGTATCAGAACCCGATTTCGAGCGCATCTAGCAGCAACGGCGACAGCAAGAGCACTTACCTTGACCTCTATGCTACTTTCCACAAGAAGTTTGCCGGCAAGCACGACGTTAACGTGATGGTTGGTTTCAACCAAGAAGAATATGAATACTACAACAGCAGCCTTTCGCGCAAGGAACTCATCTCTACTTCGGTTCCTGCAATCGGCTTGGCAACAGGCGAAAAGGGTGTTGGTGAAAGTATGGGCAGCAAAGCCACTCGAAGCGGTTTCGGCCGTATCGGTTACATCTTCGACGACAAGTACATTGTTGAATTCAACGGCCGTTACGACGGTACTTCAATCTTCCCAAAGAACGACCGCTTCGTGTTCAGCCCTTCTGGCTCGCTCGCATGGGTTGTTTCGAAAGAAAAGTTCTTTGCTCCTGTTAAGGACGTAGTTAGCTTCTTGAAGCTGCGTGGCTCGTATGGTAAACTTGGCAACCAAGACCTTTCGTCGTACTATCCTTACCTTGCAACAATGGGTAGCGGTCAAATCGGTGCAATCATCGAAGGCGAACAACCTGTTGCTGTTTATGCTCCTGGCTTGGTATCTGGCTCACTCACTTGGGAAAAGGTTTCTACCTTGGACTTTGGTGCCGACATCAACTTCTGGGATAACCGAATCTCTGTATCGGGCGACTACTACGTACGTCGCACTAAGGATATGCTCACCGCCGGCAAGCCATTGCCTGTTGTGCTTGGTACAAGCGTTCCTACTGCTAATGCTGCCGACCTTAAGACTAAGGGTTGGGAAATCACTGTTGGCTACCGCGACCAATTCAAGGTTATGGGCAAGCCTCTCAACTTGGCTGTTAACTTCAACATCGCCGACAGCCGTGCATGGATTACTAAGTTCGACAACCCATCAGGAACCCTCAGCAACTACTATGTAGGCTACGAAATGGGTACTATGTGGGGTCTTGTCACCGAAGGCTTCTTCACAAGCGACGAAGACATCAAGAACCACGCTAACCAGAATCCTGTAACCTCTTATCCTGGCATGCCACCGACGGCTGCTGGTGACTTGAAGTTCAAGGATATCGACGAGGACGGCATCATCAACGGTGGTGCTTGGACTCTTGAAGACCACGGCGACTACACCATCATTGGTAACACTCGCAACCGCTACACCTACGGTATCAACATCGCTGCCGACTGGAACGGCTTCGACTTCAGCGTATTCTTGCAAGGTGTGGGTAAGAAGGACTACTATCCTGGCTCGGGCGACCTCTTCTTCTGGGGTGTTTATGCTCAACCTTGGACCAACATCTCATACGGTAACTACTACGACCACTGGACCGAAGAAAATCCTAACGGCTACTTCCCTCGTCAAAAGTCGTATGTGGCTTTCTACACCGAAGCTGCTATTGCACAAACTCGCTACAAGCAAAATGCTGCTTACCTGCGTTTGAAGAACCTCTCGTTTGGTTACACATTGCCAAAGGTTGTTACCGACAAACTCAACATCACTCGTCTGCGCGTATTCTTCTCGGGCGACAACTTGGCTGTTTGGTCGGGTCTGTATAAGTACTACAAACTTGACCCAGAAGGCTTAGGCGGTGGTGGATATCCATTGCAAAAGGCTATCTCTTGTGGTTTCAATTTGACATTCTAATCATTTAGCAGTTTTATAATACAATGAAAATTAAACAATTATTATATATCGGCGTTGCCGCTCTCACGCTGGCAAGCTGTAACGATGATTTTCTTGAAAGATATCCTGAGGATGCTCTGTCAGAGAAAAACTTCTTTAAAAATGTTGCCGACTTAGAGGCTTATACCAACGGCCTTTATAGTTGGGGTGCCGGTGTTACCGACAATGTGTCGGACAACACTATGTATTCCGAAGCAAGCGGCGTATTCAACCGCATGCAGGGCCTCATCACCCCTGAAGAGGTTGGCCAATGGAGCTGGAGCCGCTTGCGCTCAATCAACTTTATGATTTGTCGCGTTGGCCAATGCACTGGCGCTGCTGCCGACATCAACCACTATCTTGGTTTGGCTCGCCTCTATCGTGCTAAGGAATATTATGGCAAGGTGCAAACCTATAGCGATGTGCCTTGGTACAGCAAAGACCTCCAAACTACCGACGAGGAAGAGCTCTACAAGACTCAAGACCCACGCTCTCTCGTGGTTGACAGCATCATGGCTGACCTTGATTTCGCTGTTAAGCACATGAAGGACGGCAACAGCAAGACCAAAATCTACAAGGTTATTGCCCTCTATGAGCAAGCTCGCATCGCCCTCAACGAAGGTACTTTCCGCAAGTATCACCCAGAATTGGGCTTGACCGACTACGACAAGTTCTTGCAAATTGCAGTAACTGCTTCGCAAGCAATTATGGACAACTACGATTACAAGATTTCTACTTCTCCTTCGGGCACTATGCCTGCTTATCGTGCGTTGTTCAGCAGCTTAGACTTGAGCACTAACCCTGAAGTGATTCTCTTGCAAGACAACGATAAGGCTCTTGGCCGCAAGTATGGTGTCGGCGACTTGTTCAACTACAACCACTCTATCAGCCGCGACCTTATGGAAGACTACCTGTATATCACAGAAGATGGCAAGGCTGTGCCTTTCACCAGCATCGAAGGCTACGACAAGATGACCATCACCGAGGTTGGCGAGAACCGCGACCCTCGTATGGCTGAAACTATCATGCCTATGGGCTGGACAAAGCCATGGACAACCAAGCCAGAGCAACAAAAGATGGAATTGGGTGGTTACTCACAAGTTAAGTTCTGCCGCGATGTTCCTCAAGACATGTGGGGCTGGTATGAAGCTTACAACGACCTTCCAATCATCCGCTATGCTCGCGTGCTCCTTATCAACGCCGAGGCTAAGGCTGAACTTGGCATCCTCTCTCAAGACGATGTTGATGCTACTATCAACCAACTCCGCCGCCGCGTAGGTATGCCTGACGCTAACTTGGCTGATTGGCTGGCAAATATCGACCCTGTTCAGGAGGCTCGCTACTACAATGTTGGCAACAACAAGCTAAAGGGCGCTATTCTTGAAATCCGCCGTGAACGCCGCATCGAGCTCGCTTGCGAAGGCGTGCGCTACAACGACCTTATGCGTTGGGGCTTGGGTAAGTTGCTCGAGGCTCCTGCCCAAGGTGCTTACATTCCAGGATGGGGCTACTATGACATGAATGGCGACGGCATTGAAGACTACGGTTTCTTCCCAACTAAGGAAGAAGCTGATGCTGCTAAGGCTGCGCTAAGCGATAAAGCTAAGAGTAACGTGAACACCATCATTATTAACGAAAAATCGTCAATTGTTTTGACTGAAGGCGACCACGGTCACCTTGTGCGTGCTGCTCACGTTAATGCTAACTTCGAATGGGTTGAACCTAAATACTACTACAACCCAATTTCGGTTAAGGACATTAACCTCAACCCGAACCTCGTTCAAAACAAGTTCTGGGCTGAATAATAAGCGAATCCGCTAATTAGAATCAAAATAGGAGAGTCTCGGTAATGCTCTGTCTGCGACAGATGGGGTATTATACGAGGCTCTTTTTTTTGAAAAATTATCGTGGCATTGCTCACTATTTTGCAGCAAATGTCGTTATCTTTGCATATACCAAAATGCAATTCAAACTAAAAACTTTTTTCCTGAAAATTATGAAGAAAATTCTATTTGGAATGATGCTTTCGGCACTTCCACTTATGCTTTCGGCACAATACACCGGCAAGGTGTTTGTCGATAACAATCGCAACGGCGTGTTCGACCGCGGCGAACGCCCCATGAAGGGCGTGGCTGTGAGCGACGGACTGAACGTGGTGCAAACCGACGCTAATGGCTCGTTCTCGCTTCCCGGCCATGAAAAAAACCGATTCGTGTTCATAACCACACCTTCGGGATTTAAAACGCTTAATGCTTATTATCAGCGCATCGACGGCACTGATAAGCAGTACAATTTCGGGCTTCTGCCCTACGATGGCGGCATCAAGGCTGACGGCTCGCACAGCTTTGCCCACATCTCCGACACCGAAATAGGCACCGACGTCGGTCAGGAAGAATGGACTGCCAGCATGCGTGGCTACGCTGCCAACGAGCACCTGGCTTTCATCATCCACACCGGCGACATTTGCTATCCCGGAGGCTTGCGAAGCCACATCAAGGTGATGAACTCGTCGAATATGCCTGAAACGCAGGTGTTCTACGGCATTGGCAATCACGACCTTGTGAGCGGAAAATATGGTGAGGAATTGTTTGAGAGCATCTATGGCCCTACATTCTATTCGTTTGAGGTGGGCAATGTACACTACATTGTCACCCCGATGTATGGCGGCGACTATATGCCAAGCTATCGCCGCAAAGACGTGTATCGCTGGCTTGAAAACGACTTGAAATATGTGCCTAAATCGAAGGCTATATATGTGTTCAACCACAGCATTGCCGACGATATGGAGAATTTCCGCCTTCCGCTCGACGACGGCAAATACATCGACCTGCCTGAGCATAACCTCAAGGCTTGGCTCTACGGCCACTGGCACGTTAACCACATATATCGTCATGCCAAGACGGGTGTTTGCAGCATCTGCACGGCTACTCCAATCTATGGCGGCATCGACCATGCTTCGTCGGGCTGGCGCGTGATGCACATCGACAGCAAGGGCGATTTCACTTCAGAAATGCGCTACACCTACGTGAACAAGCTCATGGCTATCGCTTCAATACACAATCAGCAGGCGTTTGCCGATGCTCAGGGCGTGGTGCCTTTGTCGGTTAACGCTTATTCGGCTGAGGCTAAGGTGAAAAAGATGACCTACACTGTGACTTATGGCGGCAAAAAAATAGTTGCCGCTGCTCCAATGCGCCAAAACACCGATTTCAACTGGTCTGCCGACATGCGCCTCAATGGCGTGCCGAGCGGACAGTTTGTAACGCTGGTGGTTGAAGCTGTCTACAGCAACGGCGAGGTGTCGAAGTGCCGTCAATCGTTCTGCTATCGTGTCGAGGAGGCTCGCAAGGTTAGCGTTGACAAGCCTTGGACCAACCTTATGGGCAACGCCGCTCACACCGGCTGTTGCAGCGACACCATTGCCGACATGCAGTTGGCGTGGGTGCGCAACGTGGGTGAGAACATCTATATGACTTCGCCGCTCATTCACGACGGCGCTGTGTATGTGGCTACCACCGACGACAACGAAACCGGCAAGGCTTCGGTGGTGAAAATCGATGCCGTAACGGGCAACATCATTTGGCGATATCGCACTAAATCGTCGGTTCGCAACAGCATCGCCATCGAGTGCGGCAAGGTGTTTGCTCAGGACGTCAGCGGTCACCTTTATGCCGTAGATGCAATGAACGGTTCGCTTGTTTGGGAAAAGGATATGCAGGTGGGCGTTACACCGCCTATCAACGACGGTTTGATTGCTGCCAATGGCGTGCTGTATGCCGGCACCGGTAAGCAACTTTGCGCCTACGATGCAGCCACCGGCAAGCAGCTGTGGCAAAACACTGCATGGAACCGCGGCGAGGGCTGTACAGCCACCTTGTCGCTTGGCGATAACAATGTGCTCATCGGTCACGCTCACTGGGGAGCCCTTCATGCCAACGATGCTGCCACCGGCAAGCACTTGTGGGCTTCGAGCGATGGCGAATTGTGGCAACGCTCGTCGTCGCCTGCAATGTGGGGCGATGTGATGTATCTGGTGTCGATGCGCTACCTGTTTGTGATGGATGCTCGCACCGGCAACGTGGTTGTGCGCAAGAAGCTCAACTACGATGCCAACGTGTCGACCGTGCCTTTGGTTACCGACAAGGAAATCATCTTTGGTACCTCGGATAACGGCATCTTGGCACTCGACCGCTCGACTTACGAGGAGAAATGGCATTTCAAGACCGGTACTGCCATCATCAGCTCGGCTCCTTACACCGGCAACCATCCTGCCACTGTTGAAACCAGCGCTTTGCTCGTGGGCAACACTGTGCTGATGGGTGCTTCGGATGGCTACATCTATGCCATCGACCGCACTAACGGTCGCTTGCAATGGCGCCACTTCACCGGTGCTCCGGTGTTTGCATCAATGTCGGTTTCGGGCAATACTGTGTTTGCTGTTGATTTCTCGGGCAATGTGTATGCCTTCAGCGGCGAACTCAAGCCTCGCAAAAGCGGCAAGTAGGGCAGTGGTGCAAATTTCTCAAATTCTATGATACGAATATTTCTATTTTTGGTCATGATGATTCCTGCGTGCCTGATGGGTGCGCAGGGCATCGTGCCTTCGCCTGCAAAATACAGCGCAGCGCAGGGTAGCTTTGTGTTAACCCGCTCGGTGAGCATCGAGGCTGACGGCGCCGAAGCAAGGACCGCGGCTGACGCATTTTCGCGCCGCGTAAAGGCGATGAAGCGTCTGCCCAAGGGTCGCTCAGGCAAAGTGGTGTTAAGGCTTGCAGAGGGGTTTAAAATGGCTCCTGAGGCGTATTCGCTGAAGGTGACGCCCGACAGCGTTGTGCTAAGCGCTGCCACGGCTGATGGTTTGCTGCGTGCCGAGGCTTCGTTGTTGCAGCTCATCGACGACGCCACAGGCAAGATTGATGCTTGCGAAATCACCGACTCGCCTGCCTACGCTTGGCATGGACTCATGATTGACGAGAGCCGCCACTTCTTTGGCAAGGAGAAGGTGAAGCAGTATCTCGACATGATGTTCCGACTGAAGCTGAACGTGTTTCACTGGCATCTCACCGACGAGCCGGGTTGGCGCATCGAAATCAAGCGCTATCCGCTGCTCACCACGGTTGGCGGCGTTGGCAACTGGCACGACTCGGCTGCCAAAGCGCAGTTCTACACCCAGCAGGACATACGCGAGGTGGTGGCTTACGCTGCCGAACGCGGCATAATGGTGGTGCCGGAGTTTGATATGCCTGGACATGCCACATCGGCTTGCCGTGCCTATCCCGAGTTGTCGGGCGGCGGCGACGGTCGCTGGAACGGCTTCACGTTCCATCCCAGCCGCGAAACCACCTTCGAATTCATCAGCAACGTGCTCGACGAACTGGTGCAGCTCTTCCCTGCTCCTTACATCCACATCGGTGGCGACGAGGTGCACTATGGCAATCAGAACTGGTATCGCGACCCCGAAATACAGCGCTTCATTGCCGACAACAAGCTGGTTGATGAGCGCGGCTTGGAGCACTATTTTGTGCGTCGCGTGGCTGACATCGTGGCGTCGAAGGGCAAAACGATGATTGGTTGGGACGAAATTGTTGATGCCGAGGTTAGCCCCGACAAAGCTGTGGTGATGTGGTGGCGTCACGACCGCCGCTATCAGCTGCTCAAGGCGCTCGAGAAGGGCTATCTGGTGATTCTCACTCCGCGTCTGCCCATGTATGGCGACTTTGTGCAGCATCCTTCGCACCGCATTGGCCGCTACGAGCGCACCAACTCAATCGATAATGTGCACGACTTTCCTGCCGACATTGCCCACTTGTTTAAGGGCTACGAGAAGCAAATCATGGGCATGCAGCTGTCGGTGTGGACCGAACGCATTGCCGATGCTTCGAGGCTCGACTACATGACTTTCCCGCGCCTGTTTGCCGTGGCTGAGGCGGCTTGGACGCCAATGAATGCCCGCAACCGCGATGCGTTCATGGCTGGGTTGCCATCGTGGCTGCGTTGGCTCGATGCATGCGGAATTAAGTATTTCAATCCGTTCGACCCGGAATCGACGCCCGAACCGTGGGGACCTGACAAGCAGGACGTTTTGAAGCAAGGATAATTCTTTTTTTTCACGACAATATCTTACAAGAAATGAAGCATTTTAAAAGCATTCTTTTGACTATCGTGGCTGCCGTGTGCTGGGCTACATCGGGTGCCGCCTCGCTCTCCAGCCCCGACGGCAAATTGCGTGTCGAGGCATTGCCGAAAGGGCAGAGCGTCAACCTGACGTTGCTGCAAAACGGCAAAGAGGTGATGCAGGTGAACACGCTGCAATTCGCCTTTGCTCGCAGTGGCTTGATTGTGGGCGACTATGAGGTGGTAGATTGCCGCGAAATGAGCCACAATTCGCAGTGGCAGACTGTCTACGGCGAGCAGGACGTGATTACCGACTGCTACAACGCTCTTGCGCTCACTTTGCAGTCGACGGGCAACGCCAAGCAAGTCACCTTGGAGGTGCGCCTCTACAACGAGGGCGTGGCATTCCGATACAGTTTCGACAACACCGATTTTTGGCACGAAACGCTCACCGATGAGTGCAGCCGGTTTGTGCTGCCTGCCGATGCGCAAACGTGGGTCACCGACCGTGCACAGGGCGTATATCAGCCCACCACGATAGGCAAACTAAAGGGCGAAGCCGACCGCCCGCAGGTGGTGCGCCTCGCATCTGATTGCTTCGTGGCTATCGGCGAGGCTGCTCTCGTTGATTTTGCCCGTATGAAGCTCAAGCACGCCACCGAAGGCGAGGGCATTCAATCGGCGCTCAGCAGCAAGGTGCAGCTGCATCAGGCTGGCTATGCATCGCCGTGGCGTTATGCCATAGTGGGCTCGTCGCCAAGCCAATTGGTGCAGCAAAACTATATGGTGCTCAACCTCAACGAACCTTGCCGCATTGCCGACACTGCGTGGATTAAGCCCGGAAGGGTGATTCGCGAGGTCACTCTCACCACCGAGGGCGGTCTGGCGTGCGTTGATTTCGCTGCCGCTCACGGCATTGAATATGTGGAATACGACGCCGGTTGGTATGGCCCTGAAAACGACCCGGCTTCCGACGCCACCACCATCACCGTCGACCCGGCGCGCTCAAAAGGAGTGCTTGATTTGCATCGCGTGATTGATTATGCCAACAGCAAGGGCGTGGGCATTATTCTTTATGTCAACCAAAAGGCGCTCACCAATCAGCTCGACGACATTCTGCCGCTGTTTGAACGTTGGGGCGTGAAAGGCGTGAAATATGGCTTCGTCGACGTAGGCGACCAGTACTCTACCTCGTGGCTGCATCATGCTGTGCGCAAGGCTGCAAAATATCATCTTATGGTGGATATTCACGACGAATATCGCCCTACCGGCTACTCGCGCACCTACCCCAACCTTGTCACTCAGGAGGGCATTCGTGGCGACGAGGAAAGCCCGTCGCTGCAACATTCAATCTTCACGCTCTACAACCGCATGATTTGTGGTGCCGGCGACAACACCAACTGCTATTTCTCGGAACGCGTTACCGAAAAAATGAGCGGTCGTGCTGCACAGCTTGCCAAGTTGGTGAGCATCTACAGCCCGTGGCAATTCATTTATTGGTACGACCGTCCCGAAGCCTCGCCGCGCAACATGGGCGGTGCCGGTTCGGTGCAGCCTATAATCAAGGAGGACAACATCACCTCGTTCTACACCTCAGTGCCTACCGTTTGGAGCGAAACGCGCCATCTCGAAGGAGAAATGGGGCAGTACTCGGTGGTGGCACGTCGCAGCGGCAATGAGTGGTATGTGGCTGTGATGAACGCCGGCGACCGTCGCACCGTGAGCGTGCCGTTGAGCCAATTGGGCATCAATCAGGTTGCCGAAGCCACGCTCTATCATCAGGCATCGGCAAAGCGCAACGACGAAGTGAACGTAAAGCGTCTAAAGCCTGCCAAAGACGGCACAATCTCGTTCGCCGTCGGGGCATCAACCGGCGCCGTACTGCACCTGAAGGCCCTCTAATTGCACGAAATGCACAATACCACACGCGCCCCTTCAACTGTTCTGCCATAGCTGAAGGGGCGCGTTGCATCCGCCCTCGGGGTATAATCTTTCGCAAAATAACGTGGCGCCGATGGTGCAAGGAGTATTGCCATACGCCCTAAGTGATATCCACGCCATTTACAATGTCATGCAGGGGTGTAGGGGCGTATGGCAATACGCCCTAAATCGGTATGCAAGCGTATTTAATGTGTTGAAATCCAAAATGATAGGGGCGTATTGCCATACGCCCTACGAGCTTCTATGCAAGATAAATCCACTCCGCTACTCCGTCTGTGGTGCCGGGCGTATAGCAATACGCCCCTACAGGCAACTCTGCGAGAGGTTATTCGCGCCCTATCGAAACAAAGCATCGCATGCCACAAACGGTATGCGATGCTTTTGCGTTGCAAGTCCAGGGTCATCGGACTCGTCCGAC
>JBJECZ010000181.1:0-15925 GCA_051871555.1 Muribaculaceae bacterium
TCTTTCAACACACCGCCATATATCATGGCTCCCACACGGCCATTGCCCACAGGCAAAGCGTGATTCCAATCCTTCGCCGGCTTGTCGTACCACATCGTCAGGTCGCCGCCCCACGCGTATAGGGGTAACGCAACAAGCAGACAAAGCAACTTCGTGATAGATACTTTCATAAATTTTTACTATTTCACAACAATTATAAAAACACTGCATATATCAGTGACGTTTTCATACCAGATTCTCGCTTATCTTGGCACTTGCTAATGCTAAGTCTGAGAGAAATCGCAAATTACTGGTATAAAGATAGTCATAAAATCTGATAAACTCGCCCTTGTGGCAAACAAATATGCCTTTATTGCATGTAATAGCTGGGAAAATATGACAAATTGACTAATATGTGCAACAAATACTGCCAAAATTGCTGTGTAGATGCGATATTTTGACGCATCGTTAGGGTTTTTCGCTTGTGGCATATAAATTGAAATATATTATAGTGAAAAGCTCATTGAGCGGAGCGCTTGAAACCGCTACCGGCAAGAGCAATTCAAAAGGCAAATAATGAAAATATAAACATTTAAAAACATAGGAGACAATAATTATGTTGACAATTAGAAGAAATCAGGAATGGTTGCCAAGCGTGTTTAATGAAATTCTTGGTAATAACTTTTTTGAACATGCAGCAGTGAGCGCAACGTCGCCTGCAGTGAATGTGATTGAAAAGCAACAAGAATACATTGTTGAAGTGGCTGCACCGGGCATGACAAAAGACGATTTCAAAGTGAATATCGACGAGGACGACAATTTGGTTGTTGCCTTGGAGAAAGAAACCAGTGCCAACAACGACAAGTCGGCTGAGCGGATGCACTATCTGCGTCGCGAGTTTGCCTACACTCGTTTCCGTCAGGCAATGATTTTGCCAGAAGATGTCGACAAAGAAGCAATTTCGGCAAAGGTTGAGAATGGTGTGCTCACTGTAGTGCTTCCTAAGCTCAAACCACAAGAAGTGAAGAAAACCAACCGCCTGATTGACATTCAGTAAATTAGCATTGATGTCATAACCTTTGCGGCACCATGTAAGAGGTGCTCTGCAATAGGGCTAAAAGGGCTTCGAATATTTTGTGACATTATTATATGATGATTAGTTATTAGCTGGGCCGCTTGCACCAAACAGGTGTGGGCGGCTTTTGTTTATGAAAATCTTTTCCGACTGAATTTTATGTTCGCATTATTGTGTTTATCTTTGCATAAATAATATAAACCATTACAAAAAACTAAAAACAAAAGAAATGAATAAGTCGAAGAAACTTGTAATTGCTGTTTTGTGTGTGTTGTGTGCGGGCGTGAACTGCATGCAGGCGGCTAACAGCAAGCCTTTTGTGATTCCGGAGATTGAATCGTGGACTGCCGGTGAAGGCAGCGTGAGCCTGTCGGGCAGAATTGTTGTGAAAAGTGAAAAACTTCGCGCTGTGGCTGCTGCCCTTGCCGATGACTATCGCACCATGTTCGGGCGCGAGATGGTGGTGGCTAAGGGTAAGGCTAAAACAGGCGATGTGGTTTTGCAACTCTCAAAGGATAAGACACTCGGCAGCGAGGGCTACCGAATGACGGTGGGCGAAAACGTCACTATCGCTGCGTCGACGTCAACCGGGGCTTATTGGGCTACAAGAACTTTGCTGCAAATCAGCGAGCAGACCGCCAGCCATGAGCTGCCGTGCGGCGAAATTGTCGACAAACCGCAATATGCTTTGCGTGGTTTTATGATTGACTGCGGCAGAAAATATATTCCAATGTCGTATCTGCGCAATCTGGTGAAAGTGATGGCTTACTATAAGATGAATGCTTTGCAGATTCACTTGAATGACAATGGCTTCCGCCAATTCTTCGGCAATGATTGGATGCAGACCTATTCGGCATTCCGCTTAGAGTGCGACACATATCCCGGCTTGACTGCCAAAGACGGACATTATACAAAGAAAGAGTTTGTTGAGCTTCAGAAGCTCGGCGAGGCATGCGGTGTGGAAATCATTCCTGAGATTGATGCTCCGGCTCATTCGCTGGCATTCACGCAATATCGCCCGGAATTGGGTAGCAAGGAGTATGGCATGGACCATCTCGACCTTTTCAACCCTGCCACTTACACCTTCATGGATAATCTCTACAAGGAGTATCTTCAGGGCAAAGAGCCGGTGTTCCGAGGCAAACGTGTGCACATCGGCACCGATGAATATTCCAACGCCAAGCGTGAGGTGGTTGAGAAATTCCGTGAGTTCACCGACCACTATATCCGATTGGTGGAAAGCTACGGCAAGCAAGCTGTGCTGTGGGGTGCGCTCACTCATGCCAAGGGCGATACCCATGTGAAGAGCGATGGCGTGCTGATGGATTGCTGGTATAACGGCTATGCCGACCCGCGCGAGATGAAGCGCCAGGGCTATAAATTGGTGAGCATACCCGACGGATTGGTGTATATAGTGCCTGCTGCCGGATATTATTACGACTATCTGAATTGCAAATATCTTTATGAAAAATGGACCCCGGCGGTGATTGGCCGTGAAATTTTCGATGAAAACGACCCAGCCATCGAGGGAGGTATGTTTGCAGTGTGGAACGACCATGTGGGCAACGGCATCACGGTGAAAGATATTCATCATCGCGTGTTTCCGGCATTGCAGACGCTGTCGGCAAAATGCTGGGCTGGCATAAATGTGAGCGTGAAGTATGACGAGTTCGACAGGCTGCGCTGTGAGCTCAGCGAGGCACCGGGTGTGAACGAACTTGCTCGACATGGCAAGAAAGGCGATGTGGTGGTTGCCGAGCGCCCGCTTGCTGCCGGAGCACAGTTGCCCATTGAGGAGATTGGCTACGACTATTCGGTAAGCTTTGTGATTGAAGGCGCTGAGGAACAGCGTGGCACCGAGCTGTTGCGTTCGGCAAATGCGGTGTTCTATTTGTCCGACCCCGAAAGCGGCCGTTTGGGATTTGAGCGCGAAGGCTATCGCAACACATTCAACTACAGCGTTGAAAAAGGCAAAAAGGTTATGCTCACCATCGAAGGCACCAATCGTGCTACTCGTTTGCTGGTCGACGGCAAGCTGCGCGAGGAATTGACTGCCAAGCCGCTGTATGTGGTGAACGAGGGCGTGCGTGCCCATAATATGGTGGAGGGCACTTTGTCGCATGAGCCTGTGCTCTACGACCCAAAGGCGCGCATCAACCTACAGCGCACGTTGGTGTTCCCGCTGCGCCGTGCCGGCAATTTCAATAGCACAATCACCAACTTTAAAGTGACGGTGGTGAAATAGCTTGCTGATGGCACAAAGGTGACACTAATCATAGCTTTTTTTTGACTTTTTCAAAAAAACAGGTGCTAAAATTTTGAAATATCAAGATAAGTGTGTTATCTTTGTGCCATTAAAAAACGGGGTATTAGCTCATCTGGTAGAGCGCAACACTGGCAGTGTTGAGGTAAGCGGTTCGAGTCCGCTATGCTCCACAAAAATAATTTAGGGAGACGAATTTCGCCTCCCTTTTTTGTTGTTACATATTGTGTCATTTCACCGGTTGCACCGAGTAGCCGGCTTTTTGCAGAAGGTCGATAAGACCTTTTTCGCCGGGCAGGTGACCTGCACCAACCACCACGAGAATCGATTTCGTAGGCATTAGTTCTTGCAGTTTCTTTGCCCAAACGGCGTTGCGGTTGTAGATGAGTTCGTCCATGTTGCGTTGCTTTTTCCATTCAGGCTCATCGCTTTCGCATTGCTCCTTCATTATTGCCTCATATACAGCATTAAGGTCTTGTGCTTTGTAGGCATTAGCCAATTCGATGCCCGCTGCTTTGGCGCTGTCGAGTTTAGCCAAAGTGCGAGAGAGCGATTCGGCTTGCTCTTTGATGGGTTTGCCGTAAAGCAAGTTTAGCTGAAATTCTGTGGTTTCAAAGCCGCCAAGTTCTTTGCCGAGTTGCGTGGCTTTGCCTTGAATTGCAAAATCGATTTGCTCCATCGGGTTGAAGCCAGGGAAGCTTTCCATGAGCATAATCAGGGCAAGCTGTGTTGATACATAGGCTGGTTTTAGAGTCTCGAGTTGAGATATGCTAACCATGCCTTGAGTGGCAGCGCGGAACAGCGAATCGGTCTTGGCAAGTGTGGCAGGGTCAATCACTTTGCTCAGGGTGCTGTCGGCAGGCGCCATAATTGCAGCCATCATAGCCTGTTGTGCATTGGCGATGTCGGCTTTCTCAATTTCGCCATAAACGGCATCGCAGTTGGCGAGGGCATCGTTGAATCCCGGAATGCTGTCGGTCATTTTCACTGTTGCCACATGGCAGGTGCCAAACAGGTAGCTTGGTTTTGAGAGTCCGTTGCCCGACACTTTCCATAGCAGTTGTGCCGAGGCTGTGCCAAACAATGACAATGTGGCGACAAGGACTGATTGTATAAAACGATTGTTCATGATTGTTTTGGTAATTTGTACTGATGCAAAAATAGCAAATAGTAGCTGTAAATGCAAAATGTTAGGCACAAATAAAATAAGCACGTCAACTTTAGGTGTTGGCGTGCCTTCATTAAATTAAGTGTAACTCTATGATTGTTATGCTATCACGGCATGAAATGTTGTTTTATTGGTAGAGTCGAACTTCTGATACGCATGGATAGTTGTAATCTTGACCATATCCAACCGACCATACAGTTTCGTAGAACACAAATTTGATGTAATTGCAAGTTATACCGGCATAGAACACAAACGGCACTTCAAGCGACCTGCTGTTTGGAGTGATTGATGATGTGTACATTCCACCGGTTTGGCTTGTCCAGTTCTCGCCGTCGTCGCTGGTGAATATTTCCACCACCTTCGGTGCATAGCCGGTGCTTCTGCTATACGCAAGGAAGCTGATGGCGCTCACTGTTTGAGGAGAGCTGAATTGGAATACTGCTTCATCATACCAACCTGCTTGGTTAGTGTTTCCGTCGATGAGATCGGAAGCATCGTAGTCGCCCGAAGTGGCTGTGATTCCGTCAGTGGCAATTTGTGTAAGTTCGGCAAGGTCGGCGCTCGATTGGCTCTTGATGTTGGTGAAAGTCTTATTTACAACAACATAATAGGCATTGTTGTTCTGCCCAGCCGAGAAATTGCCCGAAGAACTTTTAATTGACAATGCTGCAACGCCTTTTGCACCAAGCGAAGAAATGACGTCGTTGTTTGGCACAACAATTTCAACCGGGGTAGATGATACCTGCTTGCCCGCAGGAATGGTCACTGTGCTGTTGCTGATTTGCAGGGCACCTGTTGGCAACACTTCGGCGTTGTTGTCATAGGCAGCTGCCAATTCAGCATTTTCGTCTACTGTAACTGTAACGTCGGTGTCGACAGGCTTAGTCAGGCGAACGTAAAACGAAATGGTTTCGTCGGGGATAACCATCGATACAGGAGTCTGAATGATGTTCACGTTAGCGGTATTGCCGGGTGAGGCAGTCTCGTTGATGTAGACTTTGGCGTCGTAGTTCTCTTTTTCGGTGGGGTAGAGAGTATCGCCCACTTCGGGTTCATCCTGGCAAGCCGTTAACACGGGAAGCAAGGCGACCATAAGAATTAATGATTTCTTTATGATTGATTTCATAATGTTTAGCTATTAAAGATGATATTATTTGCCATCGATGCGAACGTCTTGAATCCAAGTGTAGTTTACATCTGGGGTTGAGATGTCGTACCCGTGGCCCGTAGCGTCAATGAAGGTGTTGCCCGAGCCTTCGTTGAACTTGAAGTAGAATACCAGTCCGTCGCTGGTAGGGTCGCACAGATACATGTTGTTCACAATCTCGTTTTGGGTGCGTGCCTTGCGCCAGAGGCGAAGTTCGCTCATCATGGTGTTGCCCAGGTGGTAGCCATTGTGGATATAAGTAGAGAAGCAGCTCATCGAGTTGCCGGTGCCTGGCAAATCCATTGAATTGTCGAGCACGCCATTCACATAGAAGTAGAGCTTGGTTCCGGTGCAAACGAGGGCGAGGTGATACCAGGTGTTGGTGTTGAAGAGCATTTGGCTGTTCATCTGCGAGCCTTGAGTCTTGATGTTGATGCGGTTGCCCTCGATAGGCGCGTCGCCGAATCGCATGTAGATTTCAGAACTTTCGGAGTATGCGCCAAAGAATGCTTGGTTGTTGCCCTGTCCAACAGCAGTTTTCAGTTGGTCTTTGTTGATGTTGAGCTCAACGGTCCATTCTGGCAAGTCGACAGTCTGGTCGAGCTGGATTTCGCCGAAGTTGTTAGATGAGTTAAACACAACAACCGGCTGAATCACCACTTGGTCGAGCAAATACACCATCACGCTTCCCGATTGCAGCACGTTGGCTTTGCCATCGGTGTTTTCAAGACGAAATGCAAGGGCATATTTCTTGCCCGAGTTTTTCATTTCTTCGTTGAGCGGGGATATGGTGATTGAAATCGGAGCCGACACTGAGGTGCCTTCGGTGATTGTAGCTTCGGTTGACGATAGGGTGAAGCAATTTTCGGGCAGTAAGGTGTAGGAGGTTTCGTTCTTTTTATTGTATTTTTCAAGAGCCGATTCGTCGTACACTAAGCGGTAGTTGCTTGTCACAGCAGCCTTGTCGGAAAGGCGCACGTTGATTGTAGCAGCCACCGGGTCGTTGCCAATGGTAATCTTTTGCGAAGAGTTGGCATCGGTGTTGGTCTGCAGAATGTATGCTTGGTTGGTGAGCTCGTCGTAAGCTGCATCGTTGCAAGCTGTGAGGGCAAACATGCCCATAAGCAGACTTCCTATAATATATTTCACTGAATTTCTCATTTTAAAAAATCTGTTTTAAAGAATTATTTTATTGACGGATTCATAATTTGAATTCCGGCACGCAAAGCGGGGTAGGAAGGTTGTTTGCCGGCATTGTATTCATATTCCATGTGGTAGGTGCCGATACCGCCTTTGCGCACTTTTTCGCCGTTGACAATCGGAGTCCAGCGAGCCATGCCTTCGAGGCTCATCATGCGGTTGCCATAGCGGTCGGTGTAGGTTACGCCTCCGGCTGCTGCATAGTTCTCGAAGTTTTCGGTTACGATGTATTTCTTAGCCACTTCTTCGGCAGTTAGATAGCCGTCGAAGTTGTTGATTGTGCTTGACAGGCGGCTGTCGAGGTTGGCATCGCCGCTGCACGAATAGGCTTGCACAATAAAGTAGTTGAAATACTCGCCGAGTTCGCTTGCAATGGTTTGTGGCTCACCGTCGATAACAAGCATCTTGTTGGTGCCCGATTTCGGACCGATTCGCTTGGCAAGAGCGTTGATAAACACAACCTCGGCATCGTGATTGCCGGCAATGTTGCCGCTGTGTCCGTAGTTCGGCTCATAGTCGAAGTCGAAGCCATCGTAGTTGTAGAGGTCGATGGTGTCGCAAATGGCGTTGGCATATTTCTCGATGGCAGCGTGAAGCGAAGCCTCGTCGTCGGCGCTGAATTGCCAGTACTCTTCGGCTGTTTGACCCGATGGGGTGAGTTGGTCGCCCACGCTTGAAACGATGAAGCAGAGCAGGGCACGAGTGCCTTTCACCTTTTGAACATATTCGAGGTCGGCTTTTTTCTCGGGCGAGAGGCTGCGCCAGTTGCCCCAAATCGACACGAAGTCGACGCTGTCGGGCAGACCGCGCAACGAGTTTTCTAATGAAGCACCGGCACCAACCCAGTTTCCGAACCATCCGAATGCCACTTCATGGTCGGTTTGCTTGTAGGCACGCAGCGCAGCATAATATTCTTCGGAGCGCTCGGCATTGGTGAGGTTTTCGGGGTCTTTGATTTCGGCATCGGTGTCGCAAGCAGTGAGCGTGAAAGCTGTCACGGCAAGCATAAGCAAAGACTTTATGATTTTTTTCATTGTTGTTTTAATCATTAATTATAAATATGACAATAGTTTATCTCTGCCACCAGAGTTTAGTGGCATAATCGTCGTTACCGCCCAGAAGTCGAACAGCCTCAGCATAGTTGGCAGGGTTGTTCACCGGTTCGGTGTAGTCGAACGGAATGCGGTTAGGCACTTCGATGCTGTAGGAAGTTGATTGCGCCACCGGGAACACTTTTGGATAGCCGGTACGGCGGATTTCGTTCCAAGCTTCTTGTCCATCAGGATAGATTGCAATCCACTTTTGCACAATCAGGCGTTCGAGGTTTTCCTCGGCAGAAGCTTCGTTGTCCCATTTGATGGTGATTGACGACATCTTGGAGTGAGAACCACCGTAACCGCCGTCGGCATCGGTGTAATCGGCAGGTGTGTCGGTGTCGTTGTTGATGTATTGCTCGGCACCGCTTGCGCCCCATTGTTCGAATGAGAGTGTAATGCCTTGATTGTAGAGCGATTCGGCTGTTCCGCCCATGCCCGACCATCCGGCAAGCGCACCTTCGGCGCGACAGAATGCCATTTCGGCAGCGCACATCCACATGCCGCGAGAGTCGCGCTCGATGTTGGCAGCTGAATAGATGGCGTCGGCAACAGTCTTGTTACCGATGTTGGCACCGGCGCGGCAGCCAATTATTGCGCGGTCGCCAGCCGAAGCCGTTGCAAGGAAGTATTTGGTTATGCGAGGGTCGTTGTAGCCGTTCATATAGCTTTCAATGTCGGCACAAACTCGGCTGTCGCCCCATTCAATCACTGTCTTGTACATGCCGTTTGGCGTGTAGGTGATGGCGCAGTTGTCGCTGTTAGAGGTAATTACACCGGCAGCCACTGCTTCTTCGCCCACTTGTTGAGCATAGGCTGGGTCGGCAAAGCGCATACGCACAGCCATGCGCAGTTTGAGCGAGTTGGCAAACTTCACCCATTGCACAAAGTTTCCGCCATACACCTTGTCGCTCTCTTGGAATTGTGTGAGAGTTCCGCCGTTGGCTGAAATCATGCTGTTGATGATGTTGGTGGCAACGTCGAGGTCGCTCACGAGTGTGTGATAGATTTTTTCTTGCGAAGAATAGGCGTTAGCGTCGGCTTCGGCGCCAATTGGCATCGGGCCATACATATCGGTGAGGCGCAGGAATGATTGTGCGCGCAATATCAATGCCCAGGCGTAGCTGAGGCTTTCGGTGCCGGTGAGGCGTACAATTTCGTTGAATGCCGAAATTGTTTTTGGCATACTGTCGGCAAACGGGTATCTAACCCAGCCCACAGGCGCATTCATTTTGGCAAAGTTGTTGCCGGCAAAACCGTTGTTGGCATAGGTCATGAAACGTCCCAGATAGTTGCCAATAAGGTCTTGGTTCATCTGGTAGCTGTTTTCCTGTTCAGGAAAAGCTTCGTTTTGCATCTGCACCAGGAATGAGCCGGTGTTGTAGTTGTCGCGCGAGAGTTCTTCACTCGAAACGTCTTCGCCGGGACGGTTGGCTTCCTCAAAACCGGCTGTGCAGGCGGTGCTAATAATCATGACGGCAGCCACCAGCGAGGCTCGCGATAATATTTTGTTTAAATTATACTTCTTCATTGTTTTCGTTTTTGCTGATTTAGAATTGCAGTTTTACGTTAAAGCCCAACGAGCGCAGGCTTGGCTGCATAAAGTAGTCGAAGCCTTGATAGAATGTGCCGGTAGAGCCGGTCGATTCGGGGTCGAATGGCGCCTTGCAGTAAATCATGAACAGATTGTTGGCAGTGAGGCTGAGCGAAAGGTCCATTCCCTTGAGCCATTTGCGAGGGATGGTGTAGCCGACGTGTGCTTCTTGCAGGCGCACGTTGGTTCCGCTATAAATGTATTCGCTCCATATTGGGTTGTCGCCGCCAACCACGCTGTAATAGCTTTCGGCTGAAACGGTGCCGGTGTTTACAGGAATACCACCAGCTTCGCGGGCATCGGCTGTGCGTTGCGAAACGCCATAGTAGTCGAGAATTGCCTGAGTTTGGCTCATCACAATGCCGCCCACACGGGCAGTGAGCAAGAAGCCGAGGTTGATGCCTTTCCAAGTGAAGTCGTTAGAGAATCCGAAGTTGCCTTTAGGAAGCACGCTTCCGCGATATTCGGGGTTGGTGAGAGTTTCACGAATCACGTTGCCGCTTGCATCGAGGGCAATGTTGCCTTCTCTGTCGCGAGCAAAGTCGGTGTAGGTGTAAACATCGCCCATTGTGCCGCCCTTTTTAAGAATCACGTTGGCGCCATTCAAGCCGCCCACGTTGATAACCTCGTCTTCGTCGTCGAGCAAATCGATAATTTTGTTGCGGTTCATGCTATAGGTGAAATTGCTGTTCCAAGTGAAGTCGCCCCAAGTTTTGTTGTAACCGATTGAGAGTTCAATACCGCGGTTGCGCACGTTACCTGTTTGCACATATTCGCTTGAGTAGCCTTCAGCCACAGTGATTGGTCGCAAGAAAGTTTGTTTGCGAGTGTTCGACTGATAGAAGGTGAGGTCGAATGTGAGCGAGTTGTCAAGGAATCGGGCTGTTAAACCTGCTTCCCACGAGTCGGTGCGTTCGGGATAGAATGTTTCGGGGAATTTGTAGGTGACAGTGACGTAGCTCTGCGAAGCCGGGTTGTAGCCATAACGCCAAGCCGAAGTGATGTTGGGACTGATTGCCGAACCAACCGATGCCCAGCTGCCGCGAACCTTGAGATAGTTGATGGCTTTAGGCAGTTTCACCATTTGCGAGATGATAGCCGATAGACCCACCGATGGATAGAAGAACGATTCGTTGCTTGTGCCGTCGAGAGCCGAGTCCCAATCGTTACGTCCGGTGAGGGTGAGGTAGAGCATGCTGCGCCAGCCAAGTTCAATGTTGGCAAACAGCGAGTTGATATAGTGCTTGTTGAAGGCATAAATCGGGCGGTTGTCGTTGGTAGCTGAAGCATAGTCGATGGCATTAGGGGTGAAAATGTTAGAAGGTGCTTTCAGTCCGCCTTGGAAACCGTTGTCGTCGTATTGTGTGCGCGACATCGAGCCACCCACGTTGGCGCCTATCGAGAAGTTGTCGAACGTCTTGTTTACGTTGAACATAAAGTCGCCATAGAGGCTTTGGTCGGCTATGTTGTGATATTTATAGAAACCATAGTCGGAGTGGGCAAACAGGTTGATGGTTGAAGCATATCGCTTGTCCTCAGACTTGGTTGTGGTGCGGTCCCAGCGCAAACGGCCAACAACATCGAGCCAATCGAAAATCTGGTATTTCAAGCTGGCGTTTGCCATATAGCGGTGCTTGTTGTTGGTGCGGTTCATACGTTCTGCCACCCAATAAGGGTTCTGCATCTGCAGAGCATCGCCAAAATTCCAGTTTTGAACATATATTCCGCGGGCTTGGTCGTAGACTTCGAATGTGCGGATGGCGTCAAAACTCTCGCCACGAGGGAAGAGGTATAACGGAACCAGAGGGTTGAAGTACTGACCTTGTGCCATCAGGTTGCAGTCGTTTTGATTGATGTAGTTAAGTCCGACGTCTAAGGTCATCTTGTCGTTGAGGAACGAAGTAGTGTTACGGAACGAGAAGTTGTAACGATTATAGTCGTTGTTAGGTATAATGCCTTGAGCGTTGGTAGTGCCCACCGACAGATAGGTTTGGTTTTTGGAGTTACCTACAGTGAGCGACACGTTGTTTTGAATGTTTGAGCCGGTGTTGAAGAATTCCTCAGGGTCGAAACCTGTGTACTCCGAGGTGCCTTTCTCGCCCCACGAACGAATTTCGCCGGGACGGTTTGGATAGACATTCTGGAATTCCGGCATTTTGAATGGCGATGAGAATTGGCTGCTGTGAGAAATGGTGACAGCCACTTTGCCTTCGGCGCCTTTTTTGGTTGTAATCATAATCACGCCTTGTGCGGCAGCCGAGCCGTAGAGCGCAGCAGCTGCAGGGCCGCTGAGCACGTTCACCGATTCGATATCCTCGGGGTTGATGTCGGCAATGCCTTCGCCACCAGGCTGGTCAACAAAGATGCCTTCCGACGAACCGTTGTTGCGGTTGTTGATGGGCACACCGTCGATAACGTAAAGTGCTTGGTTGCTTTGGTTGATTGATTTAGGACCACGCATCACCACGCGAGTTGCACCGCCCATACCTGCCGATGAGGCATTGATGTTCACGCCAGCCACTTTGCCCGACAATGAACTCATGAAGTTGGTGCTTTTCACTGTTGTGAGGTTGTCGCCTCCCACTTTCTGCACATTATAGCTAAGTGCTTTCTCTGAACGCTTGATGCCGAGGGCTGTAACAACCACTTCGCCAAGTTGGAATTGCGACTCTTTGAGTGATATTACCATGGCATTTCCGTCGGCAACCACTTCCTTGTCGGTATAGCCAAGATAGCTCACAACAAGTTTACTGCCTTTGGACGCTTTGAGTGTGAAGTTGCCATCAATGTCGGTGGCAGTTGCTTTGTTGGTGCCTTTTACGGTTACGGTAGCACCAATTACAGGTTCGCCGTTTTCATCGACTACCTGACCTCCGATTGTGCCGTCGTCGTGCTGTTGCATTGAGGGCGATTGAACATCGCTGGGCGCAGTTGTGGCTGCATACGATGCCGAATAACCCGAAATCAACAGTAGAGATAAGCACAATTTGAGCAAATTAGATTGCAAATTGTACATAAGTTAGTTGTTTGTTAAGTTTATGTTAAAAAGAATTGATAGATTGCCGGTGATACTTGAATTTTATGCGCTAAAGGTGATTTGGCGCATTGATGGTGAATTTTGGTTAATATATAAAAATAATTTAAGAAAGTACACCTTAACCTTTAGAGTTGTGAGGTTGGTGGCTTGACAAAAATGGCATCCTTACAAACCAAATTTCTTATTTTGAAGTTTGCATTTGTCATAATTTATCGCGTTTAGAGGTTATGAATAAAAATAAGTGGTTATGAAAGAACCGTCGACTTTGCAAGTATGCTTAAACCGTCGGTTGTTCTTGCATTTTTGTGTTGCAAATTTATTACAAGATTTTAATATGGCAAATGTTTTATTTTGATTAAGTGTTTAATTTAATAAACAATAACATTTGGCTGAATTATGTGCGTAAATTTATGCAAAATAATCAAATATTGTTAAATTATTTATTGTTTCCATTGTTGAGGTTAGGGGTTTTGTGTTTTTCGATTGTCAATATAACAAAAGACACAATTTAAATTTTTTGATTGGACGGTTTTAGGGTAAAATAACAGATTGTTTTAGGTTTGTTTATGAGAATGTTTTTGATTGTATAATGAACATGTAGGTGAGGTTGTGTCGATTGCCGGTTGATATGATTTTCAGGCATTTGTTTGAGAAACTTGTTTTGAATTTCGCAGATTCAAAACAAGTTTTTAATTTTGCAACGCAGAAATCAATCGCTTGATTATGAAAAAACAGAACACCACAATATCGATTTGCAAGGGCATTGCCATAATTCTTATGGTTATGGGGCACGCCGAAGGTCCCGGACTGTTGATGAATTTCATCTATTTGTTTCACATGCCCATCTTCTTCATCACGGCAGGCTACTTCTTCAGCCGCCGTTACCTCAATGATTCGTGGACATACGTAGAGAAGCGGTTTGCAGGATTGTATGTGCCTATGGTGAAATGGTCGCTGGTGTTTTTGCTGCTGCATAATCTGTTCTTCGAGGTTGGGCTGCTCAACGAGCAGTTTGGCAATTGGGAAAACGGAGTTACGCACCCTTACACTACGCGGCAAATGTGCCAGCGTGCGGTGAACATAGTGTTTTCGATGGCAGGTTACGATGAATTTCTGCTTGGGGCATTCTGGTTTTTCAGGGCGTTGCTGGTTACGAGCATCTTGTTCATGGCATTATATCGGTTGCTCGACGGGCGAAAGAAGTGGCTACAAGGCAATGGAGCAGTGGTGGCAATCATTGTGGCGGCATTGGCGTTTGCGGCATTTCGCATTGGCAACGGGGTGAAGATTCTCACCATCATTCAGGGCGGCATACGCGAAAACTGGGGCGTGATATTCTTTGGCATTGGCGTGCTCTATCGCTCCTATGAGCATCGCATTAAGGAGCATTGGTTGCTTGCGCTGCTGTTTTTTGCGCTGCTTGTGGGCGGAGCACACTTGCATCTGGCAGGAATGAATTTGAGTCCGAAGCTCATAGACGTGCTCACTTTGCCCATCACCGGAACCATCGGATTCCTGATGGTTCACTACGTTTCGGGTGTGATTGACCGCCATCCCGGCATTTTGCGCACATTCTTGGTGCATGCCGGCAACATGACAGTATACATATATGTGTTCCATATCATTTCGTTCAAGGTGGTGAGTGCCATCAAAATCATGTGGTATGGGCTCGATTGGGGTCAGATAGGATGCCACATGGTTATACACGAGCATCACGACGACCTGTTTTGGGTGCTTTACACCATTGCAGGCGTGGGATTGCCGCTGCTGTGGATGGCTGGCTATAATGCCGTGAAGGCGCGTTTGGCACGGACAAAAGAGCAGGCCTGACATTTAATGATAGCTTTGATTGCCATTGTGAGCCCCGAAAATGCCATATTTTGCAAAATGGCGGCAAAAATTAGTTGAAAAAGTTATTGAGATATAGGAAATTATGTGTAACTTTGCACCCATATCTGCGGGAACGAATCCGTAGATTGTAATTAACTAATTTATTAACTAATTTAAATGAGCGAAGAATTAAAAAATTCTCCAATTGAAGATTTCGATTGGGAAGCCTTTGAAAGAGGCGAAACTCAAGGAGAGAAATCTCGCGAAGAGTTGGAAAAGACCTACGACGAAAGCCTTAACACAATTAAGGACAAAGAAGTAACTGAAGGTACCGTTATCGCAATTAACAAGCGCGAGGTAGTGGTTAACATCGGCTACAAGTCGGATGGTATTATTCCATTGAACGAATTCCGTTACAACCCCGACCTGAAGATTGGTGACAATGTTGAGGTTTTCATCGAAAACCAAGAGGACAAGAAGGGTCAATTGATTCTTTCACACCGCAAGGCTCGCGTGGCAAAGAGCTGGGATCGTGTAAACGAAGCGCTTGAAAACGACGAAGTAATCAAGGGTTACATCAAGTGCCGCACTAAGGGCGGTATGATTGTTGACGTATTCGGCATCGAAGCATTCTTGCCAGGTAGCCAAATCGACGTTAAGCCAATCCGCGACTATGATGTATTCGTCGGCAAAACAATGGAATTCAAGGTTGTTAAAATCAATCAAGAATTCAAGAATGTTGTTGTATCGCACAAGGCACTCATCGAGGCTGAACTCGAACAACAAAAGAAGGAAATCATTGCTAAACTCGAAAAAGGTCAAGTGCTTGAAGGTGTTGTTAAGAACATCACATCTTATGGCGTATTCATCGACCTTGGTGGCGTAGATGGCTTGATTCACATCACCGACCTCTCTTGGGGCCGTGTTAACCATCCAGAAGAAATCGTTTCGCTCGACCAGAAGCTTAACGTGGTTATCCTCGACTTCGACGACGAAAAGCGCCGCATTGCATTGGGCTTGAAGCAACTTCAACCACATCCATGGGATGCTCTTGACCCAGACCTCAAGGTTGGCGACAAGGTTAAGGGTAAAGTTGTTGTTATGGCCGACTACGGTGCATTTGTTGAAATCGCTCCTGGTGTTGAAGGCCTTATCCACGTAAGCGAAATGTCGTGGTCGCAACACTTGCGTTCGGCTCAAGACTTCTTGAAGAAGGGCGACGAGGTTGAAGCAGTTATCTTGACTCTCGACCGCGAAGAACGTAAGATGTCGCTTGGTATCAAGCAACTCAAGGCTGACCCATGGGAAAATATCGAAGAAAAGTATCCTGTTGGTAGCAAGCACACTGCCAAGGTTCGCAACTTCACCAACTTTGGTGTGTTTGTTGAACTCGAAGAAGGCGTTGACGGTCTTATCCACATCAGCGACCTCTCGTGGACTAAGAAGATTAAGCACCCATCGGAATTCACTCAAATCGGTGCCGACATCGACGTTCAAGTTCTTGAAATCGATAAGGACAACCGTCGCTTGAGCCTCGG
>JBJECZ010000182.1:0-3833 GCA_051871555.1 Muribaculaceae bacterium
GAAAAGATGCGTGCACGCATGGCTGAAGCTGCCAAGAATCCTAAAAAGAAAAGCGGATTCATGGCTCGCCTCGAAGAAGCTCAACGCCAACAGCAGGCAATGCTTGCCCAGCAGCAGAAAAAGAATAACAACGGCAAGGGACGTCATTGATTAACATGGCAGCGCTCTGGCAACAGATGCTCGCCGTAATCCAGTAGACGAATACTTGTTACACCGAAATAGGGCTATTGCAATGGTTTCATTTGCGATAGCCCAATTTTTTAAGAAAAAAAAGAAAATTTATTTCCGTTCTGGTGCAACTTTTTTGCGAATCGCTGCGTCTAACTAACAGAAACCCGATAATAAAGGCGGGAAACATTATTAACAGAAAACAAAATTAAAATTTTAAAAACTTATCACTATGATACAACATCAATGTCCATCATGCCATCGCCAGTTCACTACCGAACAAGCTTCAGTTAACGTGAAATGCCCATATTGCGGCACCGAATTTTCGCCGGCATACAATCAAGGCTATCAACAAGGATTCCAACAAGGCTACAACAGCGCCAGTGGTGGCACCGTGTTTGACTGCGGTCCATCGGGACGCTCGCGCGGCGTGGCTGCTCTGCTTGCCATCTTCTTGGGCGCTTTAGGCATCCACTATTTCTATCTTGGCAAAAACACTGCCGGCATAGTGTTCCTGCTCATAGCAATATTTTCGTGCGGAGTGCTTGCAGCTGTCACATCGGTGCTGGCATTAGTTCAAGGAATCATAATGCTCACGCTCACCCAAGAGCAGTTTGAGCAAAAATATGTCTACTGCCCGCAATCAATTCCTTTGTTCTGATTCGCTCGCGCAGCGCATAATTTCATAAAACCCATCACAGCCCGGGGCATCCACACTGCCTCGTGCTGTATTTTTTTTGCTGTCGTTTGTTTATTGCGAAATAATTTGAAAAACTCTGCATTATTCATTAAATTTACACCATTAAAAGTAAGCATAACCAATTCTGAGATTTTTCAGGATTACAGAATAAACCGAAAACTAAATAACTCATTATAATCAAAAAGATGAAATTTAAAATAAAACCCACCATTTTGTTAGCGGCATTGTTCATGTCGTGTAGCTTATCGCTCAAGGCTCAGTTTGAAAATCAAATGTACACTTGCGACGCTCACACATATTCGTTGTTGAGCGATTTGGGCAAATCGCAGTTTGCTGGTGGCAAGATTTATTTGTTCACCACCACACATCAAGACCTTGCATGGCTCAAGAATTTGGATTCGTGCATAGCCGACCGCGACACGCTGTGGCTGACGCCGTTTTTGCAACGATTGCAAGACGACCCCACGTTTAAGATGGACATCGAACAGACGTCGATAGTGATGGAGTATTTGCATCGGCATCCCGAGAGCAAGCAGTTGTTCGACAAGTATATTGCCGAGGGGCGCATTTGCGTTGGCGGCACGTTCATTCAGCCTTACGAGGAGATGTATTCGGGCGAATCGTTGGCGCGTCAGTTCTATTTCGGCACGCGTTGGCTAAAGAAAAACTTTAGCGGATATAGCACTCGCTCATATTTCAACGTCGATGTGCCGGGCCGCACGCTGCAGATGCCGCAGATTATGCAAAAAGCCGGTGTCGACAATCTGGTGATTAGTCGCCACGAGCGTGGATTGTTCTATTGGAAAGCACCCGACGGTTCGAAGGTGCGCACTTATTCGCCCGGTCACTATATTTTCTTCTATGACGTGATGTCGAAGCCCGACACTGCCGCAGTGAAAATGATGGGCAAGGAGGCTGTGCTTTGGTACACGAAGTATAACGATGTGAAGGGCGCAGCAACAGTGATGCCTGCCATGCTCAACTACGAGCTTTCGTGGGACCGCAAGCCGGTTGCCAACACCCGCCTATTCACCGAGAAATGGAACAATCTCAAATACATTCGCAAAGAAGGATCGATGAAGTGGGAAAAGATTAGTCTGCCAAAGTTTGAGTATGCCACAGCCGACAATTTTTTCTATGCCCTCGACAAATCAACAAAACAGCTGCCCGAGGCACAGGGCGAGCGTCCAAACGTGTGGCTGTATATACACGGACCTTCGCACGAAATGGCATTGACAGCAAGCAGGCAGGGCGATGTGCTGCTTCCGGCAGCCGAGTGCATGTCGGCAATGCGTGCCATGATTGACGGCGGTTTTGGGTCGTATCCTTACCATGCGCTCAACCAAGCGTGGAAGGCAAAAATCTATCCCGACCATGGTTGGGGCGGCAATGGCGGCGACTTGACCGACAACTTGTTCCTGCGCAAATATGAATACGCCAAGGCAACAGCCGAAAAGGTGATTGACCAACAGGCTGCCTATCTGGCATCGATGATTAGCACCAATGGCGGTGATGCAAAGCGCATTGTGCTGTTCAACACCACATCGTTTGCACGAAAAAGCCCGGTGACGGTGGATGTGCAGTTTGAGCAGGGCTATGCTCATGCTTTGTGCCTCACCAACCTGAAAGGCGGTGAAGTGGCTATGCAGCTTAGCGATGTTGATTATTACGGCGACATGACCATACGGAGTGCGAAGCTGCATTTTGTGGCATCGTTGCCTGCCGTGGGCTACACCACATATAAAGTTTCGCCATCAAATGCCATGCAGAAAATTCGCCCGGCAGCAAGCAACAAGGTCATAGAGAACCAATTCTATAAGATTGAATTTGCCGAAGGCGGCATTCGTCAGATTTGGGACAAAGAATCGAATATGGGCTTGCTTCGCACCGACAAGTTCCTGGGCGGCGAAGTGATTACGATGCATTCCTATGGTAACGGAGCCGGCGAATTCGACGCCGTTCAACAGCCCGACATGGAGGGCTTCGACAAAACAAGCCTGCATGCTGGCAAGTGGACGGTGGAAGCCGACGGACCGGTTTACACGCAGCTCATGGCGCGCACCCCGATTCGGCACGCCGTGGTGGAGCAGCGCATACGCATATATCATAATATCAAGCAGATTGATTTCGACATCGATTTGCTCAACTGGGAGCAGGTGATGTATCGCGATTTTCGCATGATGTTGCCGCTGGCAATGAATCAAGCCAAGGTGAGCTACGAGGTGCCTTACGGAGTGCTTCGTGTTGGCGAGGACGAGATGCCGGGTGCTGCCGGCGAACGCTATTATGTTGAGAACAAGTTGCAGCATCCGCGCGGCATAGGCGGCTGGATTGGTGCCTTGGGCGATGGCGTGGCTGTGACGCTGGCTTCGAGCGTTGCTGTTGCCGATTATGTCGACCCGACCGACAACCCCGTTGATTATGCTGTGCTGCAGCCCATTTTGCTGGCATCGCGCCGCAGTTGCCACCCCGAGGGAAACAACTTCTCGCAGCCCGGCGACCATCATTTCCATTTTGCTCTTACTTCGCATGCCGTCGACAACATTCGTCGCAACCAATTCGGAACCTCGGCAAATACGCCTTTGTTGACTGTTTTCAGTCCTATAGAATCAAAAAAGGCTCATCTTGCAGGCGAGATGTCGCTCTTTGGCATCGACAATGCCAATGTGAACATCACAGCTATAAAGAAATGCGAGGACGACGACTCGTATATTGTGAGAATGTATAACACCACCGATGCCGAGCAGCGTGTGCACATCAAGTGCGGCGAGCGAAAATTCAAGATTGTAGCCACAAATCTCATCGAAGAAGAACAAGGCGAGGTTGACGACATTGTGCTTGGAAAATATGCAATCGAAACATTCAAGTTAATATTTCAATAAAACAATTAGCACGACATACATTTATGAAAAAGCAAAACATTTTTATGGGCGCAATGCTTGCTTTGGCAGGTTTGTTGGCAGAT
>JBJECZ010000183.1:0-15638 GCA_051871555.1 Muribaculaceae bacterium
ACTGAAAATCAGCGAATAAAAATTTTTCTCCAAAAAAGTGACGAAAACAGGAAACTTGCTTAATACGTATATAAAACATCCGCATTGCGGCTCACGCTATAAGCCACAATGCGGATGGTATTGTGCACGCAGTTATGTTATATCACTGGTGAGTCAAGTCTACTGCAAGAGTTTATTTCACCTCGATGGTGATGGTTGCCGGCTTAACGCCTGCTGCCTTGGCAGTGAACGTGATGGTGCCGGATTGCTTGCCTGCTTTTACAATGGCAGTGAGAGCACCATTGAACAAATTCATCTCCTTGCCATGGAAAGGCAGCAAACATGTCGGGTCGCCGTTGGCTGTGGCAAAGAATTCGCCGGCGCCACTGACGTCGAATTTCACCAATCGGTTGTCGGTAGGCACCAAGTTGCCGTCGCGGTCAGCCACTTGAACGGTAACATAAGCCAAATCTTCGCCATCGGCAGCCAATGTGCTGTGGTTGACGGTTGCAACCAGATGATGTGGCTTGCCAGCTGTTTTCACAACCTTCTCGGCAGCCTTGTTGCCTTGAGCATCGTAAGCCACAACACGCAATTCACCCGGAGCATATTTCACCTCGTTCCACATCAAGCGATAGCGATTCACCACAGTGGAGTCGTTCTTCTCGCGCACACCCTGACTCTTGCCGTTAACAAACAATTCTGCCTTAGGAAACGACGTGTAGACAAACACCGGAGTGACTTTGCCTTCACGTCCCTTCCAATTCCAGTGCGGAAGCACATGCAATGTGGCATCGTCGGTGTTCCATTTCGAGCGATAGAGGTAGTAGCGGTCCTTGGGCAACGAAGCGAGGTCGATTATGCCAAACACGCTACTGTGATTTGGCCACGCATCAGTATCGTAAGGTGTGGGTTCGCCCAGATAGTCGAAACCGGTCCAAACAAACTGTCCTATCATCCATGGCAAATCGTCGTCAGCAGCAAAGTCGAGGTCGGGAATATTCGACCAATAGCAATACTCCAAATCGTACGACGAGCTTTGGTGATTATCGTACATGGCACCGGCTTTGCTTTCCACCGGGAACATATACACGCCACGCGACGACACTGTGGATGCCGTTTCAGAGCCAAGAATGATGTGCTGCGGCAGTTTTTCATATGCCTCGCGATAGCGCTTCACCTTATAGTTATAGCCCGGGATATCGAGGGCTGCCGCAAAACCGTTGTTAGTAACGGCATCGAACTGGTCCATGCCACAGGTCACGGGGCGAGTCGGGTCCTCGCGATGGCAAATATTTTGCAAGAAGTTCATTTCAGCTACGCCATCAGGTCCCCACTGGCTGGGCACCTCGTTGCCCACACTCCACATCACCACCGATGGGTTGTTGCGATAGTGATGCAGCATGTTAACCATGTCTTTTTCAGCCCATTCATTAAAGATTGAGCCGTAGCCGTTCTTGCACTTGGGGCGGAACGCCCAGTCGTCGAACGGCTCAATCATCATCATGAAGCCCATCTCGTCGCACAATTCCACCAACTCAGGTGCCGGCATATTGTGCGATGTGCGTATGGCATTGCATCCCATATCTTTTAGCAATTCCAGCTGATGGCGAATGGCAGCGCGATTAACGGCTGCGCCAAGCGGACCAAGGTCGTGATGGTTGCACACACCCTTAAACTTGGTTGACTTGCCATTCAAGAAGAATCCCTTTTCAGGAATATACTCCAATTTGCGAATGCCAATGCGTGTGGTGTAGCAATCACGTTCCACGCCGTCCTTCACCAAGCGTGTCACCACCTTATATAAATAAGGATTCTCGGGCGACCACAGCACAGGCTGCTCAACACTTATGTTTTGTATTGCAGGTTGTTGCGGATAGGCGGTATAAACAGTGTTGTTGCTGCCAACAACCTTGCCCGAAGCATCTACCAGTTCGGTGCGCACCTCAATCTTGTCGCCTTTGTTGGCACCTGCAATGCGCGTGCGCACGTTCACGGTGGCAAACTGTGCCGACACATTTGGCGTGGTGACGTAGGTGCCCCACACCGGCACATGAATCTTGTCGGTAATCACAAGGTGGACGTGCCTATACAAACCGGCACCGGGATACCATCGCGACGATTCGGGATAATTCTCCAACCTCACGTGCAACGTGTTTTCGCCAGTCTTCACCGCATCATCAATGCAAAAATGGAAAGAGTTGTAGCCGAATGCCCAATGTCCCACTTCCTTGCCATTCACCTCAACGTGAGCGTTGCTCATGGCACCGTCAAACACCAGCGAAACACTCTTGCCCTCAATTTCAGGCACAATGAATGTGGTGCGATATTCGCCCTTGCCGATGTATGGCAAGCCACCTGTACGACCGGTTTTCACTGTTTTTTCGGTCTCGCCGTTTTGCTCCACAGCCACCACCTGAAGGTCGTTACTGCGGTCGAATGGACCATATATTGCCCAATCGTGCGGTACGGCAACATTCTGCCACTTGGTGTTGGCATCAGATGCGCCCTTGGTGAACTGCCAACCCTCGGCAATCACGCTTTCGCTACGCCCGCCTGCCTGCATTGCCGACACAAGTGAAGCCAAAAACAAAAACGCAAATATTTTACGCATAATATCCTAATTGTTAAGTGTTAAACAAAAGGGAAACACTCCCTAAATCATCTTAAAATAAAACGAGAAAAACCGCCCGATATTATGTTTAGATAACTCCTATCGGACGGTAAAGATTGCTTTAGTTATTCAATGTTGGTTGGAGATGAGAACACGAGTGTTTTCGCTCCAGACACAACTGCCAAAACTTTATTTGCCCACGATGATTGTGCAACGGTTTTGGTCGTTTTCAGCATAAGGCTGAACAGTGTCGCCATGCGAGCTTACTGTCATGCGGCTTGCATCGATGCCACGGTCCTGAAGAGCTTTAGCAACTCGTTCGGCACGAAGCTTAGCATACTTTTTGTTGACGCGTGCGTTACCGGTGCCCTTATCGGCATAACCGTCGATAGTGATAGTCTTGCCAGGATACTTGTTGCACCATTCAACCACCTTGTCAAGAATCATGCTTGCACCAACAGGGTCGCTCTGACGGATGGTGAAGAAGATTGTTTCGTTCAACGGTTCTTCCTTGGCTTGTACCACTGGAGCTGGTTCTTCCTTAACCACTGGAGCAGGAGCTGGTTCGGGTTCTGGTTCCGGAGTAGGTTCGGGAACATAAACAGGTTCAGGTTCAGCAACTTTCTTCTTTGGCAAGCCAAAACGGAAAGTCAAACCAGCCAAAACGGTGAGCTGCCAATCGCATCGGTTGTTGATGCGTTGGTTGAAGCGGTCGTTCTTGTAGTTGCCATCGATTTCGAGGTTTACGCCCACGTTGCGGCTGAAGTTATATTCGAATTGAGTGCCCACACGACCGTTGAAAGTGGTGTTGCGCTTCGAATACAAGCCATATTCGTTGTAAGGCAATTGTGCACGAACTGCTTCGTAGTCGTCGTAATCCCAAGTGTAGTTAACACCAAAACCCACAATCATGTTCCAGTTGAACTTCTGGCTTGCACGATTAGGATTGAAGATGTTGAGCATGTTAAAGAGCAAGTCGGCATCACCGGTGATGTATTTCTCCTTGTAAGTGCCCACTTCGCGGTATCCGCCCTTGATTTCATAACCTTGGAAGTGCAAACGGGCGCCTAATTGCGGAGCAAAGAAGCGGCCTGCCGACACAGCAAATGCAGGAGTAATCAACTTCGTAGCCTTGTAGTGGGTGAATGTCACTTGAGCACCACCTTGCAACGAGATGAAGTTGTGTGGATACCAATTGTCGCTTTCCTTCTCGGCGTCCTGAGCGAATGCCGAGTTAGAGATGCACAGCGTCATTGCTAATGCAGCAGCAAATTTCATTAATTTTTTCATATCTATTAGTTTTAATTTTTTGTCTTTTTTATATCCCTGCCACAATGCCATTGCGCCACTGCGGCAAGCAATTAATAATTAGCAGGTATGTTTCAGCAATAATGCCATTTCCCTTAAACGCCGGTTATTTCACCAGCACCTTTTCGGTCAAAGCACCCACCTTTACTAAATAGATGCCCGAAGCAAGCTTCACATCACATTCGATGGCAGACGACGAATGCATCAATTTGCCGTCGGTGGTGTAGATGTTCACTTGTTCGCCCTTAGGGTTGGTGACGTAGATGCCTCCGTCGGTAGCACCGATGGTAGCATCTGTTTCGTCGCTTTCAATGGCATCAACGCCGGCACATTCATCGTCAAGGAAATAGCGCCAGCCATTGCCTGCAGCCACCAAAGTGTAGCCCGTTGGAGCTGCCGACGGAGCAGCCGAACCAACTCGGCAAATCAAAGTGCCCTTTGTGCCCTTCGACACCGACTCGTAGTAAGTGCTACGCTGAGTAACCTCAACATCGCTTTCGCTGTTGATGCCTGCTTGATGGCGAATACCAATCAACTTGTTGATGGTGTTCTTATACGAGCTGTTCCAGTGCGGGAAGAACACGCAAGGAATGCCCGGTTGCGACAACAGCACAGCATAAGCAATCGAAATTTCACCAGTGTACTTATTGGCATCGCGATATGAGTCGTGATTATCGATGAACGTAACGGCATAGCGGCGATAGTTGGCATGGTGAATCATACCAGCCGGACGCCATGTGGTGTTATCTTCAATCCACGACATATTGCTGTAGTTGCTTTGTGCCAAACCGTTGTTAAACACTGCATACTTCGAAGGGAAGTCGAACGCCATGCTCTTTTTGCCGGTGGCATCAATCCAAGCACCCACATTATCGTAGCTGCCGTCCCAATATTCGCCCACCGAGATGTAAGGCTCGCTTGCATCGTTGTACATTCCCACATATTTTCCGGCAAAACCTTTCACAAGGTCGTAACGCCATCCGTCGTATCCGATTTCGCTCTTGAGCCATTTCAGATAAGCCTTAATGTCGTTTTGCACATATTCCGAAGTGTGGTCGAGGTCGCGAGCACCGTCCCATTTGTCGCCTGTGTCGGCGGCACCGGTGGCAGTGCCGTATTCGCTTCCGGCACTGGTGTTGGTGTTCACCTCATCGTCTTTGCACACATGTGCTGCAGTGAGCTGGAACTTGCCAAATTCGCCGAAATCGTCAACTGGGAACGTCACCCAGCTGGTGTAACCAGCACGGTGGTTAACAACGATGTCGGCAATCACCTTCATGCCATTGTCGTGAAGTGTGCTCACAAGCGTCTTCAAATCGGCAGCTGTGCCCCAGCAACTGTTTTGGTCGTTCCAGATGCGGGGATGATATCCAACATTGTTTCCACCCACAGTTGTGTTGCCTTCAGCCGAAGCCGACGGCGGAAGCCAGATGCATGTGAAGTTCTTGCCCAGTTCTTCAGCCATTGCGGTGAGCTGTGTCCAGCCGGTGACCGTTTGCGAGTCCCAGTAGAAGCCTTGCAGCATCACATCCTCGCTCTTTTCGGGAGCTTGAGCCTGCGAAGCCACTGGCAGCATCATGCCAATTGCCGAAACTAATATTGCAATTTTGTTCTTCAGCATTATTTCTTAATCTATTGCCTTTTTGGCAAAGCGCCGTGGAATGGCGAATCATTCCTGTTTTGCGCCATTCCACTTAAGCGCTTAACCTAAAATCATTCTAAAGAATCAATCACGCTTGTCGAACACGAATTCGCCGGTTATGTCGTTGAAGAACACATCGTAAGTGCCGGCAGGAACCACGATATTCGCACCGTTTTGAACACCCTTGCCAAAGTAACTTGTTGCCATGTCGGCTTCGCAACCCCAGTTTACGTCCCAAGATGCATTGCCCTTGAACTTGAGTCCGCCATCTTTTTCGACAACCAAGCCAATCAAGCTCCAGTTGTGAGAGTTTACCTGAGTCATATCGGTGTCACTCCAAATGTTGAATTCACCTGCAAGAGTAATTCGGCTGAATGAGGTCGGTTCTTGATTATCGAGCTTAGTCCAAGTGTAAGTGTAGGCAGCAAAGTCAACTGTTACAGTGTAGTAGCCTGGGTCGGGCGATGCGAACGAATTAGCACCCGAGGTAATCAACGAACCACTTGCGCTATTGTCACCATCTTTGACAGTACCGAAGCAGTTGTCCCAATTACCGAAATCTGCACTTGCCCAAATCTTCATATCCCATGCACCGGAGAAGTAAGCGGTGTAGCTTTGCTTCATCACTGTTGTTGGATAGAATGCGCTCTTCATAGTTGGGCTCCAATTGGTAGGAGTGCCAACAATGAAGTAAACAGCCTTGGCAGGAATAACGCTGTAAGTGAAGTTAACCACATCGAGAGTGAAGATGTAAGTACCAGCCTTTTCAACCTTCATCGATTCGCCTTCATACACGATGAAGTCGCTCGAAGCAGTAGAGCCGTTTTCGGCACAGCCATAAAGACCACTCCAGTCGGCAGCGTCGACAGCCGATTGAGGAATGAACTTAAACCAGTCGCCATCGCCTACGGTGATGATAGTCGACCAAGTGCCGTCGCCATTGTCCTCCAGCGGAGTGCAGTTGCTCATATCCCAGCCTTGCGATGTGCCAATGTAGTAGAACTTGCTGTCCTTGGTTGATGCAGGCAGCGGAGCCGGCAAGAAGTTAATCTTTACAGGAGCAGCCACTGCAGGAACAGCAGCGCCGTCAGGAGCAACGAGTGCAAGATTAGCCACCACTCTCAGCTCGCGGCTTGTGTAAGCCTGGCTTTCATACAACTTTCTAACGGCAGCAGCCAAATCGGCCTTCTTAACCAAAGCCACATCACCCTCTTGAGTGAATGCAACTTCTTCGGTTTCGTTAATCACCAGTTTAGTGAATTTAGCCACTGTGCCTTCCTTTACGTTAGGAGCACTGACAAACTTCACAAATTCAACATCGTCGGATGCTGTTTCATATTTCACCTCACCGGTAGCAGCAGCCACAGTGGCACTGATTGCACCCAGAGGAGATTCTTGCTCGTTGTGTTGAGGATCAGCCCAATCGGTGTAGTCTTCGGTACACGAAGCCATTCCTATCGAAGCAGCAAGAATGCTAACATATAAAAATATCTTTTTCATAAAAGTATTGTTCTTATAGTTTTATGTAAAAGGAACCTCGCCACCCTTGGCAGAGCCTTGAGGCCCCTTTTGATTATTCTTTATTGGTTTAGTCTTCTGTGATGCGGCCTGTGCCAGCAGTGAAGTTAATGTAAGCGTGACCACCAATTGCAGCTTGCTTTGAGTAGTCGGCACCTACATTTTCAGCCCAGTTGCTTGGGATGTCCATTGTGCGGTAGAAGATGTTGTTGTCGCCATCGAGAGTGAACTCAGTCATCCACCAGTCGATGCCGCAATCAATGCACATACGCAACTCACCGGCGCCGGTGAATGCAGGAGATACCCATTCGCCATCGGCAGTGGCAGGAGCGGTGAAGAGGCCTGAGTCGTTCATAGTCCAGTCGCCGTTGAGAGCGTTACCAATAATGTAAACCTTAGGTTCGCTGAACGACAATGTGTATTGAACAGCACCGTTGGCAATCTTAGCCTTAACAATCACGGTGTACCAGCCGCTTGCGCTCATCTTCAGGTTACTGCCCTTGTCGCCATTAGCGCACGATGCAGCGATGTCGCCATCGAGAGTGATTTGGTCGGTACCCATATCGTTGCCCTTCCATCCGGCATCAGGATTAATCTTGAATTCATCGCCTTCGGCAAGATAAACTACGCCATAGAAGAAGCCTTCCTTGCTGTAAGCCTGAGTGAGCGGAACAAACTTGCTCCAGCCTTCCGAAGCGGCAAAGCCACCTACGATGTGCATCTTAGTTGGCAATGTAACTTCAACAACTGGAACGTAAGCTTGCACCTTAGGCAATTCAATCACGTTTGATTCAGCCTTGCCAATGCTGTTGTCGACAAACATTGCAGCAGTGAGCTTAACCTTAACCGACAATGGAGCCGAAAGGTCAGCATCGCCTGCCAAGCCAAGCAGAGCTTCGTTGATTTCCTTAGCAGCCACGCTCATGCGAGCTGTTGTATAGGTAGTTGGCAACGCAACAAATTCCTCGCCATCGAGGCTAACCCAAACAGTGTAGACAGTAGATGCAGGGAAGCCATAATCAGGTTGACTGGTGGTCAACTCAATCGAGTTAGAGTTCAGGAGGTCAATCACATTGTTGACCGATACCGGCGGCACGTTCAGCACAAACGACCTTGTAGAACCGGCATTACTCAATATAGGATTGCTATCGCGGTCTTCATCGCAGCTGGTAAAGCCAAATGTAGCAACAGCCAATAGCAATATATAAATTAACTTTTTCATGTTTTTACTAATGATTAGAGATTAGAAACCAACATTCTGATGCATATTCGGATTAGAATTCAATTCGTTGAATGGAATTGGATATAAGTTGTAGTTAGCGTTGACGCCGTTGCCAGCGTATGTACCACCCTTCCAGTCCCAAACATACGAGCCGGAAGTGAACATGCCAAAGCGGATGAGGTCGCTACGACGACGGCCTTCGAAGTAGAATTCGCGGCACCATTCGTCAATCACGTCGCGCTCGGTGAGAGCGTTGAGAGGCTTGGCATTTGCACGCGAACGAATGTAGTTGATGTCTTGCAATGCATCGGGATTGCCAAGGCGGAAGTTAGCTTCGGCACGAGTGAGATAAGCTTCAGCAAGACGGAAGAATGGAATGTCGGTGTCGGGGAATGTAACATCCTTTGGTGTGCCGCCATCAGCATAGAGGTTGCTCCACTTGAGGATGCCAAGACCTGCAACAAATGTGGTCTTTTCTTCGGTAGAGAATGTGCGGGCATCGTTGCCTTCGCCGCCGGTGAAGAACATTGCACGGTCGTCGCCAGCTGCTGTGTAAACAGCCTTGATGTTATCCTTGCCCATAGGCACCTTGTCCTCGCTTTCAAAGAACTTCAGCACCAAAGCCTGGCGAGCGCGGTTACAAGTCCATTGCGAGCTTGCAAGACCACAATCAGGAGTGCCCGAACCGGTTGCCGAAGCAATTGGATAGATGGCACCGCCGTAGCTGCGCGATGTAGCGCCGTCGCAACGAATCGGGAACACAATTTCCTGACGAGCGTTAGCATTTTCGCCGTTGTCGCCCATGAACAATTGCTGATAAGCAGTGAAGCCGTTCTTTGCAGTGAAGTTAATCTTATATGGGCTGTTGATAGCCTTGTTGGCATAATCAACTGCATCTTGCCAGTGTGCTGTGCCGGTGTAAACCTCTGCATTCAGGTAGAGGCGAGCGAGCAACATGTAAGCAGCCACCTTGTCGGCACGACCGTAGTTTGAGTTGTCGCCTGCATAGTCGATAAGCACCTCGCGCGAGTCGCCACTTTCGCCTATGATGGATTTGAGTTCCGACACTGCCTTGTTGAAGGCTTCTTCGCGTGAAATTTCAACAGGAAGCGAGTCGTCGACAACTTCCTTGTAAGGAGCCTTGCCATAAAGGTCGATGAAGTAATACCAGTAGAGAGCACGCATGAAACGCACCTCGGCACGATATTGCAGCACCTGAGCATCGTCGGTGTCGGCAGTTTCTTGCAGATAGTAGTTACACAAGGTGACGTTGTATTGCATACGATAGTAAGTGAGTTCGTTGTAGCCATGCGACGAGTCCCAGCTGATGTTGGTCAGTTCAGGAATGCCGGCGTCGCCTTGCCAAGTCCAGATACATTCGTCGGAGCAAAGTTCGTTAGCTTCGAAGATGCGGCGATAGAATGCCGAGTTACCTTCGTCAAACTGCGACATATCGGGGTTGCCGTCGCTACCCACCTGACCGGTGATTGAAAGGCTTGCATAAACCTTTGCGAGCAGACCGGTTGGGTCGAGCACGGTGTTTGTTTGCGGGTCCTTAATGCCTTGATTCAAATCGTCGATACACGATGTTGAGCCCATCGTAAGAATCAATGCGCATGCCGCCAATGTTATTTTTTTAAGAAAATTCGATTTCATGATTCTTGATGTTAAATTTTAGAAGTTAAGACTCAAACCAAACAAATAAGTGGTAGAACGTGGATATACGCCACCGTCAACACCGCTGGCACGCTCTGGGTCGATGCCATCATACTTGGTGATTACGAATGGGTTCGACACTGTTGCGTAGATACGACCACTCAAACCATGATAGCTTGTGCCACGGAACAAGTTGTTGAACGAGTAACCGAGGTTGATGTTGTCGCAGCGCAAGAATGTTGCATTGCGAATGAAATAGTCGCTCATATAGTAGTTGGTCTTGCCTTGGAATCCCAGAGCCACTGCATCGGCATAAGTGTTGTTATAAGCCGAGTTAGAGTAAACGCCCGACCACGACACATTTGCCTTGTTGCTCAAGAAATCGTAGTAAAGATAGTTGTTGAAGCTTGCACGAAGAGCAAAGCTGAAGTCCCATGCCTTCCAGATGAACTTGCTGGTGAGGCCCATTGTTACGTCGCCAGTAGGTTTCTTGTAAACATACTTGTCGTTAGGGTCGATGGTGCCGTTGCCGTCGCGGTCAACAAACAAACCTTCGATTGGTCTGCCTTCTTCATCATATACTTGTTGATATACATAGAAGCTATTTGCAGGATAACCTACCTTGTTAACTTGAACCTTGTTGCTCAAACCTGCCGAGATGTCGTCGCCGGTGAGGGCGTAGTCGCTACCGGTGGTGAGCTTGGTAATCTTGTTGTCGTTCCAAGTTACGTTGTAGTTGATTTGCCATGTGAAGTCTTTAGTAACAATCGGGCGAGCATTAATCGATGCTTCAATACCGTAGTTGCGGAGCGAACCGATGTTCTTAACCAAATAGTTACCGAAGTTAGTACCTGCAGCAACCGATACCGAGCTGATGAGGTCGGTGGTCTTGCGATAGTAGTATTCAACGCTACCGTCGATGCGGCCCTTCAAGAAGCTCCAGTCGAGACCGGCATTGTAGGTGGTTGTCTTTTCCCACTTCAAGTCGCTGTTGTAAACTTCAGGACGAAGTGTGTAGTAAGTCTTGTCGCCAATGGTGTATTGTGCATATTGGTTACTTGTCACATAACGTGGCAGATAGTAGAAGTCGTAACCGATGTTCTGCTGACCTGTGATACCCCAGCCCAAACGCAACTTCAATTCATCGAGTGCGTTGCAGTTACGCAAGAATTTTTCTTCGCTAATCTTCCATGCCAAACCAACTGCAGGGAATTGACCCCAACGGTTGTCCTTAGAGAAACGCGACGAACCGTCGAAACGCATTGTTGCTGTGAGCAAATAGCGGTCGAGCAGCGAGTAGTTAACGCGTCCGAAGTAAGAAACCAATGTGTTGGTGTAGATGTGCTCGGTTTCGCTGCGGAGCGATGGCGATTTAGCAACCTTTGCGTATGGGTCCCAACCCTGACCTTCAGAGTATTCCTTACGGTTGAAGTGTTGTTCCTCAGCTGCAATCAACACGTCGATGTTGTGAACGCCGATTTCCTTGATGTATTGAGCATAAATGTTGCCTTGCAAGTTGTACTTGTAAGATTGACCGATGCCATCCCAGCCATAATAGTTGTTGCTGTAAGAATATGGCGAAATGACAGTGGTTTGACGGCCTTCCGAGTAGTCACCACCCACGTTTGCATGGATGTGGAGGTCTTCGAAACCATGAATCTTATAGTCGAATTCAATGTTACCGATTGCCGATTGGCTCTTGGCAGTGTCATCCTTGAGTTCGAGCAAAGCTACAGGGTTTTGCGGAGTGTTGGTGTTGGTGGTGTAAATCCAGTTAGGGTCGGTGTAACCGGCTCTTACCGAGTTTTGCCAATAGCCGCCGAATTCCTTAATGTCGGAGTAAACCGATTGAGTTGGGTCGGCATTGATGGCTGCGCCAAACACGCCACCGTCGGCATAACGGTTGTGCGCGTACATGTATTTTGCACTCAAGTTGATGTTCAAGTGGTCGTTGAACAACGATGGCGAGAGGTTAAGAGCAGCAGTGAAGCGCTCGAAGCTCGAAGTCTTAACGATACCTTGTTCGTCGGTGTAACCCAAGCTGACACGATAAGGCATGTGCTTTGTTGCACCTGTGATGCTCACTTGATGGTCGGTGCTCACAGCAGTGCGATAAATCAAGTCTTGCCAGTCGGTGTTGGCATCGCCAAGACCCTTGCCTTCCTGACCAAGAACGTTCGTAACATAGTGACGATACTCGTCGCCTGTCATCACGTCGTACTTCTTGCTCACCTTACCAAACGAAAGATAGCCGTTGTAAGCCACTTTTGGCTTCGAACCTTGACGGCCCTTCTTGGTGGTGATGATAATCACACCATTCGATGCACGCGAACCGTAGATGGCGGTTGCCGAAGCATCTTTCAACACTGTGAATGTTTCGATATCGGCAGGGTTCACCATCGAGAAGCCGTTGGCAAGACCTTTCACGCCGTTGTTATCCATTGCCAAACCATCGATAACGTAGAGAGGGTCGTTGTTGGCTGTAAGCGACGAACCGCCACGAATGCGAACGGTTGAGCTACCGCCAGGAGTACCGTCGTTATTTGTTACCGAAACACCTGCCACCTTACCAAGAAGCATGTCTTGTGCGGTGGTAGTGATGCCCTTACTCATATCGTCGGGCTTGATTGCTGTTACCGAACCGGTTGCATCGCTCTTCTTAACCTTTGCATAACCGATTACCACTGTTTCTTCAAGAAGATTTACATCTTCCTCAAGAACTACAATTAAGTTTGAGGCTGCCTTTACTTCCTTTGTCTTGTAGCCGATGTACGATACTACAATCACCGAACCTTTAGGAGCCTTTAATGTGAAGTTACCGTCAAAATCAGTAACCGTACCATTACCTGTGCCTTTTTGGAATACCGAAGCACTGATAATAGGTTCACCAGTCGCGTCTTTAACGTTACCCTGAACAGTCACGTCCTGAGCCATAACGTTAACCGACATGAAGATTGCAAGCAGCATGGCTGCAAGAAATCTGTAGTTGAACTTTTGTCCCATGTTTAAGGTAGTTAAGTGTTTAATTATTAGTTATTAAATTTATATGTATTGTTTCTCAATTTAATCTGCGCCACTCAATTCATTGGCACAAGGCTGATGGCGAAACCGCTGCCCGATGCCGATGCCAAGGTGAGCTTGCTCTTGCTTGTAACCACCTTCTTTTCAATCTTGTAGGCTTTAGGATTTTTGTCCCAGCTTGCATCCTTGCCGTCGTGATAGATGGTTGCCTCATATTTCACGCCCGGAGTGAGGAAGTCGAACGCCAACTTGCTCACATGGCCGTTTTCGTCGACTGTGCTGCCCACAAACCAGCGCTCCGAGTTCTTGTCCTTGCGGGCAATAGTGAGATAGTCGCCCGGAACAGCCTCAAGGTAAACAGTCTTTTGCCAATCGGCTGGCACGTCCTTGATGAATTGGAAAGCATCCATGTGTGCCTCGTAGTGCTCAGGCAGGTCGGCTGCCATCTGAAGTGGGCTATACATTGTTACATATAAAGCCAACTGACGAACCAGAGTTGAGCGCACGCGCGAGGTGTTGTTTGGGTTCACCTTCGAGCAATCAGTCTCGAAGATGCCTGGAGTGTAGTCCATCGGACCGCCAATCAGGCGAGTGAACGGCAAAATGGTGGTATGCTCTACAGGGTTGCCGCCAAACGACTCGTATTCGGTGCCACGGGCACTTTCGTTGCCAATCCAGTTAGGATAGGTGCGGCAGATGCCCGTCGGACGGGTTGCCTCGTGGGCGTTGACCATAATTTTATATTCTGCAGCCTTGGTGATGCAATACAAATAGTGATTGTTCATCGATTGGCTGTAATGATGGTCGCCACGCGGAATGATGTCGCCCACATAACCGCTCTTCACGGCATGGTAGCCATTATCAGCCATAAACTGGTATGCCTTATCGAGGTGTCGCTCGTAGTTGGTGACCGACGACGAAGTTTCGTGGTGCATAATCATTTCCACGCCTTTGCTCTTGGCATATGCAGCAATTTCCTTAACATTAAAGTCGGGATATGGAGTGACGAAGTCGAACACATAGTCCTTTTGGTGGCCGAACCAGTCTTCCCAACCTTCGTTCCAGCCTTCCACCAGCACTGCATCGAAGCCATGCTCGGCAGCAAAATCGATGTAGCGTTTCACGTTGGCAGTATTGGCAGCGTGCTTGCCGTTTGGCTTGGCATTCTTGTAGTCGGTAACGCCAAGTTTCACCGAAGCAAATTCGTCGGTGTAAGCCCATGAGCTGCGACCGATAATCATATCCCACCATACACCAATATATTTAGTAGGCTTAATCCACGATGTATCGGCAAGCTTGCAAGGCTCGTTGAGGTTGAGCGTGATGCGCGAAGCCAAGATGTCGGCACCGTTCTCGCCCACTATCACTGTGCGCCAAGGCGACACGCAAGGTGTCTGCATAAAGCCTTTATCGCCACGGGCATCCGGCGTAAGCCACGACTCGAATGTCTTGTTGGCAGCATTATAGTCGAGGTGCATAGTAGCATAGTCGATGCAAGCAGCTTCGTGCAGATTGATATACAAACCATCGTCGGTGCGCATCAGCAACGCAGTTTGCACACACGAACCCGAAGCCGGTGTTTGCGACGAGTTCGGGGCAATAGCCTCCGGCATGCGCTTGCTTATCTCCGATAGGCGTGTGGTTTGATAAATGTATTCCTGAGTGTCGTAGTCGCCGGCAATCCACCAAGCCAGGTGGTCGCCTGTCATGGCAAACTGCGATTTCTCTTCAGCAATCACAAAATACACCAACCCCGGCTGTGCAGGAAATTCATATCGGAATCCGATGCCATCGTCATAAACGCGGAAACGGACAATCATTTCACGCCCCGTTGCCTTCTGGCGCAATGTCACCGCCATCTCATTATAATGGTTGCGTATCTGGCTTTCTTCGCCCCACACTGGTGCCCAAGTTTCGTCGAACGTGTTGTTTGCCACATTCTTTATCTCAAAACCCGAATAGAGGTTTGCCTTTTGATTGATTTTTTCCTCTTCGCTTGCAGTGAAGTTCGAAAACTCGAAATCGGTTGCCTGACCTGGCTTATCCTTTTTCAGCTGAAGACCCAAATGACTTGGTGCCACCACAGCTTTGCCACCGAAACTCATGGCGTATGTTGGGCGGCCGTCGTTGTCAACCGAGAAATCCACCTTTACCTTGCCGCCTGGCGACGTAACGCTTTGCGCACTCATCGCAGCTGCAAAAAGTAATCCAATTACAGAACTTACAAATCTCATAGTTTAAATAAACAGAATGTTTAGTTTTATTGTTTAGTTTTATTGTTTAGTTTTGTTGTTTAGTTTTGTTGTTTCACAATATTTCAATTACAAATTTACACCTTGATTTTCATTAAAAATAACACCCTAAAAAAAAATATAAACAGATATAACCCGTATTAAATACTCATAGGTCTATTAATCAGCATATTACCATCTATCACAACAACATAAAAATATAAATTTATAATAAAAATAACGCCATATTTCAGCCCCTTTTGCGTCATTTCGAAGCCATTTCGAGAGGCCTTCCGGAGGCAAGAAAATACGCCATAGTCCACCCCATAATAGCGAGAAAAGCACAACTTCACAGTTGCGCTTTTCCCCTAAAAGACATTTCTTTTAATAACCAATACTTCGGTAAATTTTAATGCGTAGCGAGTCGCCAGGCGACAGACTCCGCGA
>JBJECZ010000184.1:0-3811 GCA_051871555.1 Muribaculaceae bacterium
CCATCACGAGCCTTTCCCCGGTTGAAAATTCAAGCCATTAACTGAATATCCCTATGTAATCTCTTTTTTTTGAGCAAATTATTTCAGGAGTGTTGCAGGGTCGAGGTTAGCACCTTCAATATCCTTGAAGTATTTGTAAGTGCCCACCTTCAGTTCGGCAGTAGCAGCCTCATCAGCAATGATGATGGCTTTGCGGTGCATCTGCAATGCGCTGATGGTCCACATTTGAGTAACAGGACCTTCAACACCTGCTTGCAAAGCGCGAGCCTTGTTGTGGCCGTTGCAAATAATCATCACGCTCTTGGCATTCATCACAGTGCCAACGCCAACGGTGAGTGCAGTCTTTGGCACCTTGTTCACGTCGTTGTCGAAGAAGCGCGAGTTAGCAATGATGGTGTCGGTGGTGAGGGTCTTTTGGCGAGTGAGCGAAGTGAGCGAAGAGCCCGGCTCGTTGAAAGCGATGTGACCATCAGGACCGATGCCACCCATAAAAAGGTCGATGCCACCGGCAGCAGCGATGCGAGCTTCGTAGCCGGCACATTCGGCTTCGAGGTCAGCAGCGTTGCCATTGAGTATGTTCACATTTTCCTTCTTGATGTCGATGTGGCTGAAGAAGTTGTTCCACATAAACGAGTGGTAGCTTTCGGGGTGTTCTTCCGGAAGATTGCAGTATTCGTCCATGTTGAAAGTAACAACATTGGCAAACGACACCTTGCCTGCCTTGTTTAGCTCAATAAGCTTCTTGTACATGCCAAGAGGCGAGCTTCCAGTTGGACAACCAAGCACAAAAGGTTTTTCAGGAGTTGGATTAGCAGCATTAATGCGCGAGGCTACATAGTTAGCAGCCCATTCCGACACTTTGTCGTAATCTGGTTCGATGATAAGTCTCATAATTGTTAGTTCGTTTTATCTGGTTATTATTGTATATCCGTTAGCTATTATTGTGTTACACGCTTGTCACGCAGCAGCGTTCTACAAAGTTAATTAAATTATGAACAATAACATAGGCAAAAGAGCAAAATAATTCAAAAAAACTTTTTTCGGGCGTCGCCAAGCGGGGCAATCGAGCACCCCGAGTCAGCGACGACGCTTCGGCGATTTCTTGCTTCCGCTGCGCTTCACGCGCGCCGAATCGGCTCCACGGCTCTTTCCTGCGCCTTTGCCCTTTTTCTTTCCTGCCGTTTGGGTGGCACGTTCTTTGCGGTTGCCCGAGCGCTCAGCCGAGCGTTCAATCATTTCGCGGGTGAGTTTCAGCGGTTCCTTGTCGATGCGGTGTGTGCCCACAGGGTGCTGCTCGTCGATTAATGCAAAGTCAACAAGTTTGTTGCGCAAGTCGGCACGTGCCACCTGCACCGTCACCTTGTCGCCGAGCGTATAGCGGCGGTTGCGACGGCGGCCAAGCAAGCAGTAGTTCTTTTCGTCGAGCTCGTAGTAGTCGTCCTCGAGGTCGCGAATAGGCACCAAACCTTCGCACATATTCTCGTCGAGTTCAACATACAAGCCCCACTCCGTCACGCCGGATATCTTGCCTGTGAACACCTCGCCGAGGCGTTCGCCAAGGTATTCCACTTGCTTATATTTGATTGATGCACGTTCGGCATTAGCTGCCAGCTGCTCCATCTCGCTCGAGTGTTTACATTCGTTCTCCAGCTTGTCGATGTTCACGCTGCGTCCGCCTGCAAGATAACGGTCGAGCAGGCGATGAACCATCATGTCGGGGTAGCGGCGAATTGGCGATGTGAAATGTGTGTAATAGTCGAACGCCAAGCCATAGTGGCCAATATTCGAGGTGCTGTACACTGCCTTAGCCATCGAGCGGATGGCAAGCGTGGCAAGCAAATCCTCCTCGGGCCGACCCTTGATGTCGGCAAGCATTTTGTTGATTGAGCGGTTCACCTCACGCATCGAGCCGTTGATTTTCAGCTTATGACCGAAACGCATGGCAATTTCGGCAAGGTTCTCCATCTTGCCGGGGTCGGGCATATCGTGTATGCGATAAACAAACGCTTTGGCAGTACGCTTCTTGGGCACGATGCCAATGGCTTCAGCCACCTTTTTGTTGGCAAGAAGCATGAATTCTTCAACCAGCTTGTTGGCGTCCTTCGATTCCTTGAAGAACACATTCACCGGGCGGCCGGTGCTGTCGATGTCGAAGCGCACCTCGGCACGGTTGAACTCCAGCGAGCCGTCGGCAAAACGCGCTGCACGCAGTTTCTTTGCCAGGCGGTCGAGCGTGAGCACCTCGTCGCGATAGTCGCCCTCGCCGGTTTCTATGATGTTTTGCGCTTCTTCGTAGGTGAAGCGGCGGTTACTCTTAATCACCGTATGGCAAATGTCCACCTTCTTCACGTTGGCGTCGTCGTCGAGTTCCACCACCACCGAGTGGGTGAGTTTTTCCTCGTCGGGACGCAGCGAGCAGATGAAGTTGCTCAAGCGCTCAGGCAGCATCGGAATAGTGCGGTCCACCAAATAGACCGACGTTGCACGACTCTCGGCTTCGGTTTCAATTATGCTGTTTGGCGTCACGTAATGCGTCACGTCGGCAATGTGTATGCCCACTTGCCACAACCCGTTGTCGAGTTTCTTAATCGAGAGGGCGTCGTCGAAGTCCTTGGCGTCGCGCGGGTCGATGGTGAACGTAACCACATCGCGCATGTCGCGGCGCTTGGCAATCTCCTCGGGCGTGATGCCTGGCTCAATCTTGTCGGCAGCGGCTTCCACTTCAGCCGGATAGACGTAAGGCAAACCGAATTCAGCCAATATGGCATGCATCTCCACCGTGTTGTCGCCGCTGCGACCCAGCACATCAATCACCTCGCCCATTGGCGAATTGGCTGTCTCAGGCCAATCGATAATCTTCACTACCGCTTTGTCGCCCGTCTTGCCTTCTTTGAGCAAGTCGCGCGGAATGAAAATGTCGGTAGCCAAGAACTTGCTGTCGGTGATGAGGTGACCGAAATAGTCGTCAACCTTGAGTGTGCCAATAAACACCTGCTCCTTGCGCTCGATGATTTCAAGCACCTCAGCCTCCTCGGGCTCGTTTGGACGCTTGGCGCATATGTGCACTTTCACCTTGTCGCCGTTGAGAGCATGCTTCGAGTGGCGTTCGGCAACAAAAATGGCTTCGCCGTCGCCTGAGTCGAGCACCACGCTGTTCTTGCCGTTGCTGCGACGCACAAACGTGCCGGTGTTCACCACATTGCGTTCCACCAACTTGAATTTTCCGGGAGTAGTTTCCTTCAGCACACCTTCGTCGGCGAGTTCTTCCATTATCTGAACCACAAAGGCACGCTCCAGCGGTGTGTCGGCACCTATTGCCGACGATATTTGTTTGTAGTTATAGGGTATTGTTTTTTCACGGTTGAAAAAATCAATCACTTTGGCAACCATTGCCGTTTTTTCCTCCATAACGTCGTCGTTTCTGTTTTTTGCCATATTCGTTCTTCTTTTTTGGTTTTGGCACTCCGCGCTCTGTTGCGGAATCGTTTACACAAAAATAACACCTAATATTCAATTATTCATCAAAATCGGCACCCTATTCACACATTTTTTTGCCTTTCACATTCTATGTGCAGCATATACAATGAAAAAAGCTGCTCTCCTCTCCGAGGAAAACAGCTTCAAACTCTTTGTTTACTGTTGTACTAAAATTACTTAGCTTCTTCAGCAGCAGCAGGAGCAACTGTGTCAGTAGCAGCAGTGTCAGCAGCAGCAGAATCAACAGCTTCAACAGCTGCAGTGTCAGCAGCAACAGAATCAGTAGCTTCAGCCTTTTCTGCATTACCGCAAGAGAACAATGATACGCTGAATA
>JBJECZ010000185.1:0-3806 GCA_051871555.1 Muribaculaceae bacterium
CGATCTTGTTACGAAGTCGAAGATGCTGGCGTCGTTTCTAACTGGAGCGGAAGAAAATGCGAGTGAACTGATTTTCAACGTGATTGATGGCTCATCGGGTAAAATAGTCCGCTTAGTGTCGGATAAACGCATTCCGGTCACAAAGGAACTGATTGACTATTTAGACGAGAACAATTGGAATTATCGTATTGAAGGCCGTGAGAAGCCAAGCAGCAAACGCTCGGACGTTGATTCTGAAAATGTTGAGGACGAAATGGCACAACTGGTTGTTGACGATTGAAAATTTTTGTGGCAGCTGTTGTGCAATGGCGTAATTTGCCGTATATTTGTAGTAGAATTAACGGAGAAACAATATTATTAACTAAACATTAATTTATATACAAAAATGGCATTTGCTTTTAATGATGAAAATTCAAAGCCTGAAATAGAATCGGGCAAGCCAGTGGTAATTGATTTCTGGGCAGAATGGTGCATACCGTGCAAAAAAATTGCGCCAATTATTGATGAACTTGCCGAACAATACGAAGGTCGTGTGAAGATTGGCAAGTATAATGTCGAGGAGTCGTCGGATGTTGCAACCGAGTTTGGCATCCGCAGCATTCCAACAATTTTGTTCTTCCGTGACGGCAAATTGGTTGACAAAAATGTAGGTTCGATATCGAAATCGAATCTTGAAGAGAAAATCAACGCGCTGCTCTGATAGATAAAATGATGGCAAAATCCAAGAACCGGGTTTTGCCATCATTTGTTATTAGATACGTTTCAAATATGTATTGTTCGCCGCAGTTAACTGCGTTTTTGTGCGTTGCTTGAAAAATAAGCATAAGTGATTGTCAAGAAATTGAATTTAATTTTGTACATTTGCTTAGAAATATTGCGAACAAATTACTAAAATCATAAAAACTAACACAAATCGACATGAAAGAAAAAATCAAACAAGAATTTGCCAAGCGTTTTGGGGAAGGTGGAACAATGTATGCGTCGGCAGGACGTATTAATCTGATTGGTGAACACACCGACTATAATGGCGGTTTTGTTTTCCCGGGCGCTATCGACAAATGCATTGCTGCCCAAATCAAGGAGAACGGAACTGGCAAAGTGAGAGTATACTCGATTGACATTGACGATTATGCCGAATTTGGTCTTAACGAAGAAGATGCTCCAAAGGCGCAATGGGCACGCTATATTTTCGGTGTTTGTAGAGAGACCATCAAGAGAGGATTTGAAGTTAAAGGCTTCGATACGGTGTTTGCCGGTAATGTTCCTTTGGGTGCAGGTTTGTCGTCGTCGGCAGCACTCGAATCGTGCTTTGCTTTTGCCATGAACGATATGTTCAACGAAAACAAGATTGATAAGTTTGAATTAGCACGCATCGGCCAATCAACCGAGCACAACTATTGTGGCGTGAATTGTGGTATTATGGACCAATTTGCATCGGTGTTCGGCAAAAAGAACTGCTTGATGCGCCTCGATTGCCGTTCAATGGAATTCCAATATTTCCCATTTGAGCCAAAGGGCTATAAATTGGTTTTGGTTGACTCGGTAGTTAAGCATGAGCTTGTTGATTCGCCATACAACAAACGTCGTCAATCTTGCGAGCGTGTGGCTGCTACTATTGGAGTAGAAACTCTGCGCGATGCTGAAATGGCCGACCTCGAAAAGGTTAAGAGCCAGATTAGCGAAGAAGACTACTGCCGTGCAAAATATGTTATCGAAGAAAAACAACGTGTGCTTGACGTGTGCGATGCTTTGCAGGCAGGCGATTATGACACCGTTGGCGACAGAATGTATAAGACTCACGAGGGAATGTCGAAATTATATGAGGTGAGCTGCGAAGAACTTGATTATCTCAACGACATTGCAAAGGAATGCGGCGTTACTGGTTCTCGCATCATGGGCGGTGGTTTTGGCGGCTGCACAATCAACCTTGTGAAAGATGTATTATACGACAACTTCATTGCTGTGGCTAAGGCTAAGTTTAATGAGAAGTACGGTCACGAACCAAAGATTTACGATGTCGTTATTTCGGACGGTGCTCACAAAGAATGATTTGACATGAAGATAGAAACAAAATTGGTGCCATCGCAAATAGGCGATATCACATTATACACTCTCACTAACAAACAAGGTGCAAGCGTTGTGCTGTCGAGCTTGGGGTGTGGCATTGTAGAGGTGAATGTTCCTGACCGCGATGGGAATCTTGCTGACGTAGTGATAGGCTACAACGACGCAACGTCATACTTCTACGATGGCCCTTGTGCAGGAAAGGTGCCAGGTCGCTATGCCAACCGCATTGCCAAAGGTCATTTGGTGGTTGATGGGGTTGAATATCAGCTTGCCATTAACAATGGTCCTAACGCTTTACACGGTGGTCCCGAGGGTTTTCAAAACCAAATTTGGGACAGCAAGATTGAAGATGACAAGATTGTGTTTAGTCGCTTAAGCGTTGATGGTGAGGAGTGTTATCCAGGCAATCTTAAAGCGACAGTTGAATATACGTGGAGCGATGATTGCGAACTTAAACTGACCATGCGTGCAACTACCGACAAGACCACAGTGGTCAATCTCACTAACCATGCATATTTCAATATGGCTGGCGAAAACTCGGGCAGCATATTCAATCAAAAGCTTTGGCTTGGGTGTTCGCACTATCTCCCCACCGACGATACGCTGATTCCTACCGGTGAGATTGCTACTGTTGAAGGTACTCCTATGGATTTCACTGAGGAAAAACCTTTGGGTAGGGACATCAAGCAGGACTTTGCCGCCTTGAATTATGGCAAGGGCTATGACAACTGCTGGGTTGTAGACAATTGGGTGAAAGGCGAATTGAAGCATGTGGCTACGTTGACCGATGAGCTAAGTGGCAGAGTGCTTGAAGTGTCGACCACACAGCCCGCTGCACAGGTTTATACTGGCAACTGGTTGGCAGGATGCCCGGTGAGCAAGTCGGGACGAGAGTATAACGACTACGACGGTGTAGCTATTGAGTGCCAAGGAATGCCTGATGCTCCAAACAAGCCAAATTTCCCTTCGCAACTGCTTAAACCAGGAGAAGAATATAAAGAGATTATTATTTTTAAATTCAAAACAAAATAGTGATGAAACCAACATTATTTGTGCTTGCTGCCGGCATGGGCAGCCGTTATGGCGGATTGAAGCAACTTGATGGTCTTGGCCCTCATGGCGAAACCATCATGGACTATTCGATTTACGATGCCATTCGTAGTGGATTTGGGAAAATTGTATTTGTAATTCGCAAGGATTTTGAGGATGATTTCCGTGCAAAGATTCTTTCGAAATACGAAAATCATATCCCTGTTGAAGTTGTTTTCCAAGCGTTGGATAACCTTCCGGAAGGTTTTGTGTGCCCAGAAGGCCGCACCAAGCCTTGGGGTACAAACCACGCTGTGCTGATGGGTAAAGACGTTATTAAAGAACCGTTTGCAGTGATTAATGCCGACGATTTCTATGGCAGAAATTCGTTTGAGGTGATTGCAAAGGAACTGTCGACCCCAAAGAACCGCAAGGGCGATTATTGCATGGTGGGATTTAGAGTGGGTAACACTATGTCTGAAAGCGGTTCGGTGGCCCGTGGAGTATGTGAAAATAAGGACGGATTCCTCACAACAGTTGTTGAAAGAACTGCAATTGCTTACAATGAAAAGCATGAGATTTCGTTTACCGACGAAAACGGCAAAGAACAGATTCTTGACCCAGGCACTCCTGTATCGATGAACCTTTGGGGTTTCACTCCTGACTATTTCGAGTTTAGCGAAAAATATTTCGTTGATTTCTTGAAAGAG
>JBJECZ010000186.1:0-15388 GCA_051871555.1 Muribaculaceae bacterium
TCGGTTGTTGTATTCTATGGCAATTGTAATTTAAAAGATATTACTGTTTATTCGAAGAATACCTTTGTCGTATACCCTGATACAATTAAATCAGTGATTAATTACATAATGCAGTGCCCAAATGCGAATTATGGGGATAAACACGAAATAATGAGAGTTTTAAACAAAGCCGTCGAAAACGGATTGGACCCATTAATCGTAAGTTCGCAAAGATATTCAGCAAATAAATATTCACATAATAAACCGCAATCAACATATAGCTTTTTTAGATTGCCATGGGGAAAGTTTAGATGTCAATATGCAAAGATACTGCTTCTGCACTGTGTGTCGTAAGCAGTTTCTTACTAATATGTTGCAGAATATTACGTTTTTGCAATCCACCGATGTGCAATATCGCTTACATATCACTAAGCATGAATGCCATATAGAAAGGAATGGTTAGAACATTGTCTTGGCGACCAACGTTGTAGTCGCCGCATTTCACTGCATGTGTTACATGGTATTTTTCGGGATGCTTAAGCAGTGTTTTTAATGACTTGGCATTACCTGTGCGAGCTTTACATTCAATCGGAACACATTCGCCGTTGAGTCGTATTACGAAATCAATTTCCAGACTATCGTTTTTCTGAAAATAATAGAGTTTACGACCCATTTTCCCGAGGATGTCAGCCATTATATTTTCATAGATGGCTCCTTTGTAACTGTCTAACCGTCCTTGGAGTATATCGAATTGTGTGCCGTCATCGAGCATGCTTATAAACAAACCCGTGTCAGCCATATACACTTTAAAACAGTCGGGCATAGCATTTCCGCTTAGTGGCAATCCTGTTATTGACAGGTTGTAACACTTGCGTACAATACCTGCATCTTCAATCCATTGCAGGCTGCTTATGTAGTCTTTGCTACGCCCACCTTTTCTGACCACGGAATAGGTGAATTTTTTGTTGTCGCGACTTAATTGTCGAGGAATAGATTCAAAGCACTCGCGAATTTTGGCTCTATCTTCACTATTTGCATATTTTATCATGTCCATTTTGTATTCATCAACAATGTTGCGCTGCAGTGTTAGCGTTTGGTTTAGATTGTGGGTCTCCATGAATGTTTTAACCACTTCTGGCATACCACCTACAATCAAATATTCATTTAGCAACTGGCGCATTCGATTGTGTAATGCTTCGGGTACAGGTGTTTCATTGCGATATGATTTGTTGAGGAAATCAAACACAGGCTTAGTTATGTCGTTTGCCCATAACCATTCCTCAAAGTCCATAGGATACATTTCCACTATTTGTTCAAATCCAACTGGCACTGATGCCATTTCATCATCCGTGTTTTTCGATGAATATCCATTCACTCCAAGCAGCGACCCCGTGCAAATTATGTCATATCTCCCATCGAGTTTGAAATACTTTAGCGATGTTCTTGCTTGTGGGCATTCTTGTATTTCGTCAAATATAATGCATGTCTCGTTTGCAACAAATATGGCATCTTTGATGGCTGCAGAAATGAGCATTGTCAAATAGTCAACCTCTAAAGAACCTGTAAATATTGTACGCAATTCTTTGTTTTCGTGGAAATCAAGATATATGATGTGTTTATAATGATTTTGGGCAAATTCTTTCACTGAACTTGTTTTTCCACATTGTCGGCAGCCTTTAATAACCAATGGTTTTCTATTGGGGTTGCTCTTCCAATTGCTTAAAATACCATTAATTTTTCTCTTGAGCATCATGGCTAAATAATAAAATGTTGAATATTAGATGTTTAACACTTTTTCGGGCGACTTTTTGGTGAATTATCACACTTTTTCGGGCGACTTTTTGGTGAATTGTTACACTTTTTCGGGCGACTTTTCGTGTCAAAGGTATAAAAAAGCAATGATGATGCAAAATTTTAGCAGCCAAAAATTGCACTAAAAGCCGATGTGTCAGCCTCCAAACAATATTGCTTCCCGGCAACGGGTGGGTCGTTGTAGGGAAGCAATATGTGGGAAAGTAGGTGTGGCAATAATCGGTAATTGTGTGCAATTAATCGTGAATCATAGGGGCGATTAGCGGGTGAAACGCAGCCACTCGAGGTTCATAAGGTCGGATTTGGTATTTCCTGAAGGGCTTTTGAACACCAGCACCAGCGCATGCACGCCCTGAGCTTTTGCCACGTTGGTGCTGTGTATTTCGTAAGCCACATCGCCCTGCATGGCGCTTATAGGGCAAGTGCCCAGCAGTGTGCCCTGTGGCGAATCGAGGCGTATTTCAATCTCGGCATCGCATGTGGTGCCCCATGTTTTGCACATAAAGTGCAGCGCCTCGGTTTTGTCGAAGTCGTAGTATCGCCAAATGGCGTGGTCGCCGTGGCGTATGTTGGCAAGATATTCTACAGGGATGTCGTCGGCAGGGTAACGGCAGCGCACGGTGAGGTTGCCGCTGAGTTGGCAGGCGCGAGCAGCGTCCATGCGCATCAGCGGGTCGATGGGTCCGCCCACGCCTTGCGTTGTCATTTCCACCTCCTGAATGGTTCCGTCAGGGTTGAAATGGATTGGCTCGACACACACTTTGCGCATCGATGAGGTGCCGTGGGTGGGGCGGTGGTAGAATATATACCAGTTGCCGTCGACTTCCACAATCGAGCCGTGATTGTTCACCACATTGGCTTGCGAGTGGAAGTTGTCGATAATCACGCCGCGATAGGTGAACGGTCCCAGCGGCGACGATGATGTGGCGTAGTTGAGCGTAGCGCAGTTGCTTTCGCCGTGACGCTGGTGGCCGCCGTAGATGTAGTAGTAGATGTTGCCGCGCTTGCGCACCGAGCTGGCTTCGTTGAAGGCATGCACCTCGTAGGTGAGCAGGCTGTCGCTAATCTCGCCATCCAAACGTGTCATGTCGCTGCTCAGTTTGGCGCCTTTGGCGTAGCCTTGACCCCAGTAGAGATATGCTTGACCATCGTCGTCGATAAACACCGACGGGTCGATGCCGTTGGCACCCTTGATGATTTTGCCGTTGCGGAATGGTCCAAAAGGCGAATCGCCAATGGCAACACCCTCGTCGTTGCCGCCACCGCCGGCGAGGCAGTAGTAAAGATAATATTTGCCGTTATGATAGATGCAATCGGGGGCGTAGAGCACCTGGGTGGTGTAGTCTGTTTGTTTGCCTATGCCCTCGGTGGCAAACGAGAATTGTTCGATGTGCCAGTTCACCATGTCGTCGGTCGATAGCACATGATACGCCTTCGAGCACCATGTGTATTGCGGAACGTCGCGCGAACCGTAGACGTAGATTCGCCCGTCGGGCATAACTCGTGCTTCGGGGTCGGCAATGTATACGCCTGGCGGCACAATGGGGTTGAGGGCACGCACCGTGGTTTGTCGCGGCGTGTGTTGGGCAGGTGTTGATGCTACGGGGTTGTTTGCCCTTGTCGAGCAGCTGTTCAGTGCAAAGAGGACGGCACCCGCGAGGGCGAAATTCAGCTGGTTACATTTCATCGCAGTTTTTCAGTTTGAGTGATTTAGTTTTATCATTTTTTGCAAATGTAGCAAAAAATTGCTGCCAATCACTCATTTTTTTTGGCAAAAAACTGCGATGGGTTCGCGTTGGCGATGCCAATCAGCGGGCAATAACCTTCACAATGCTTTCGTAGGAGTGGATGCCTTGGGGCGAAATCACGTCGACAATCAGGCGGTAGTTGCCCGGTTTGTCGGCAACCGGCGCTGAGGCTGTAGCGTTAGGCGTCAAGCCTGTAGGCGTGTACAGCGTGCCTTTCGATTTCACATCCCGCGGTTTCTCGCGATTTCGTGTCACCACGTTTATGGCGCCATTCAGTGCGCCGAACGTGTAGGTGAGAGCTTGCCATGGGCGTAAGTATTCCACCGATTCAATTTCGAACGACGACATCTGCATCAGGCTTGCAAGCGGTTCCGGCGTGCGTAGTCCGTCGATGAGCATTACCACTTGATTATTATTGCCAAATGTGCTTGGACCTCTCGACGAAAATATGGCATAGTCCATTTCTATTCTTTTGTCCTTCGGGTCCGACGGATTGCCGCCCGGTTCTTTACTGTTGTTTCCCGAAATCGGGTTGTCGAATCCGCTGTTCTCATCTTCGCTTTTTGCCACCAATCGTATTGAAATGCCGGGAATGTCCTTCAGGATGTCGAAGAGCGTGAGGAAGCCGCGTTCTTCAATGACTTTGCGGTCTTTGTAGGAGTGTCCGTAGAATCGGGTGGTGGAGTGCAGATTGTCGTGTTTTGTGCGAGCCTTCACGGTGATTTCGGGCAGTTGCTGGCGATTCCAGTTGCCACCTTGATATGTCACTTCCGATGTGGCATATTGGCTTTTGCCCAGCGACAGATGCCTGTCGACGAGAGGTGCCGGAAATGTTTCGTCGTCGATTTTCACATACATTGCCTCGGGCTTGTTCTTTTTGTTTACGGCTTGCAGGAAGAATCGGGTGCCGTCGTCGAAGTCGTCAACGGCAATGGTGAATTCGCCTTTTTTGTTGAGTTCGGCGTTATACACGGCATTGGTCTCGGTGTTATAAGCCACCAGCGAGCCATTGTTGAACGGTTTTTTTGAATGTGACTCAACCTTGCCTCTGAAATACATCACATCGTCGGGTAGATAGGTGTAGATTGTGGTGTCTTTTTTCACCGCTTCGGCAATGTCGAAGCGCTTGAACGAGGCAGTTCCAATCCAAGCCATCAAGTCGGCTGTGCGTTGTTTTTGCGGCTGAGTGAGATATTTTTCGGGGAAAGGAATGGGCGAGTGCAAGTCGGCAAGATAGCACAGCTGTGCCTCGGCAGGCTGCACCCATCGGGTGTTCATGGGCAACAGGCGAGCCATCATGGTGGCACCGTCGGCAGCTTCGGGCAGTTCGATGGGTATGCCCACTGAGGCAATTTCGGGCAGTTTCAGCGCAGGTTCTTGTGTGGGGCGTGCCATAGCAGTGCATTGAGCCAGCGTTTTGCCATTGCCGTCGGTGAGAAATAGTGTCACCATTGGCGGTGCCGCAGCGAGCTTGAATGAGCCGTTGGTGCGGTTCAGGGCTATGCTTGATATTCCGTTCACGCGGTCGTAGGCGTATAGCTTGAGCTGCTGCAGATTGCCCACAGCGCCAAGTAGAGCAAACCGCACTTGGGAGCCGTTCACCGACGCTTGCAACAGAGGCTTCGATGCGTCGCATTTGGGCATTGGGAACACCTTTTTCTCGCCGTTAACCTCCATCTGCAGCGAGTAGGAGAGCTGTTGGTCGGGTATGAACGACAGCATCGCCAGTCCCGAAGGCGATGTGCGTTGCGAGGTTATTGTGTCGCCGTTTTGAGTGGTAACGGCAAGCGTTGCGTCGGCAATCGGGTCGTTGAGATAGTTGGTTACATACGCGGTGACGTTCTGCAGTGCGCCGGGGCAGAGGTGACCGCCATGAGGAATGATGGTGCACTTCACGCCGTCGGTGGTGATATTGTCGAAGTCGGGGAACGATTGCCCCACCAGCAGCGGCTGTGTGGCAAACGATTCGGGTGCGAAGTTGCGCATTAGGCTTGTGTAGGCGCGTATGTAGTAGATGCCGTAGGCGGCAAGCGGGTCGATGGGCAGTGCAGCCGTGAATGAGCCTTTTGGTTTGCACGACACCTTTTGACGCACCACCACCGAGTCGCTGGGGTTGATAAGCTCGATGAAAAGATAGTTGCTGAAAGGATCCACTCGGTTGGCGGCGAGGCAAGTCACCTGCCCTTGCACCGCAACGGTGTCGCCCGGCTGACATGCAGCGTGCTGCGCACACAGGGCAATCTGCTCCGAGCGGAAATCGTGAGGCCGCTGAGCCATTACGCTTTCGCCCATAGCAACGAAAATCGCCGCTAATGCAAAGATAATTCGCTTGATATTTTTAAAACTTAATGATTGTGTAAACATAGGATGACATAATAATAACATTGAATACCTTGGGATAATGTCGGAATATCTGTCCATCTTTTAACAAATAATTCAAGTTCGATTTGGTCACGATTTGCTTCTGCTATTTCAGTATCTAAGACACATTTTCGTATATATACATGGGTATATCCGTCATAGCTGTTATTCCAAACAACAGGACTTCCGGGACCATCAACTCTGTCTACTTCTTCAGGAGGATTTGGAAATACTATTTCGTAGAATCCATTAACAACGGGAGTGCTTTCGTCAAGGGTAACGTATGCCCACACTCCTAATACATCAAAACCGCCCGAATTTTGAGCTTTTGCTACAAAAACATTTAAAATAAAAAATAAGGCTAACGAAATAATTTTTGTGTACTTTTTCATCGTGTTTTATGTTTAGAGGTTATGTAATTGGTTATATATTTGCAAAGATATAGAGTAATTGTTGTATTACAAAACAATTACCATGGTTTTTTGCATGACAACTGTTAATAAATATTAGTTTTGTTAATAGGTCAAAATAGGCCAATCTAATTAATAGGCAGAATCAAGTGGGTAATCGTTTTGCGCGCCAAATCGGCTAACATTGCACCCACTACTTATCGCTGCTGGGTCTGCAACCGCTCCACGGTTGTGGATTCGTGTGGGCATTACCTTTCCCCCACGTAGCCGGCATCGCTGCGCTCGCCGTCAACGCGGGGTTACACGAATTGTAACCGCGCGAGCGGTTAATTTCGCTGGATATCAGATGGTTATATATAAATTTCGCCTTGATTTGTATGGGCGTATGGCAATACTCCCTAATCATCATCGCGCTATCACTAAACACATTGCTGCGGTTGCTGGGCGTATGGCAATACGCCCGGCGGTCTCTCGCAGATTACGCAGGACTCGCAGAAGCAGGTACATCCTCAACGGACTTTCTTTTAGCGATAGATTTGTTCGACATCTTCGACGCCGAAACATGGAGAGTTATCCGCGCTTCCGCAGGCTGCGCCACTTGTGGCTTGCCAGCGGTTAAGCATAGTCAAGCACCTTCGGCGCTTGCTGCAAGCCTTTCGCGGGAACCGCAAATGTTTGGTTGTGCGGTATATTTTGTTACAGAAAATTTACTTGGGTGTTATAGCCATGAAATATTGCAGAAATAATTTTGCGGCGAGAAACTGAAAAAAGATAATCAAGTATGAGAAAAGTTAAAAAGATTGTTTTTGCTGCAATTATGGCAGCGATTTCTGTGCTTAATTCAAGTAATGCAGCTAATGCAGCCGAAACACCCGACAAAGCCCCTGCAGGCAGCCGTGAGGCAGTGTCGGGCATCATCACCGACTCGGAACGCCATGCGTTGCCCGGTGCATCGATATTGATTGAAGATACCAAAACGGGCGCAATGAGCGGCATCGACGGCCGTTACACCCTGCTGAACCTAAAGCCCGGCACCTACACCCTGCGCGTGTCGTATGTGGGCTTCAAACCAGTTGTTTGCCGCGTGAAGGTGGAAAAAGACAAGGTGTCGACACTCGACATTGAGATGAAAGAAGGCACCACACTGCAAGAAGTGAGCGTAACCGGAGCATTCTCCAATCAGCGCCGCGCATTGCAGATGCAAAAACAGGCTATGGGTGTAACCAACGTGGTTTCAGCCGACCAAGTGGGCAAGTTTCCCGATTCGAATATTGGCGATGCCCTGAAGCGCATCAATGGCATAAACGTGCAGTACGACCAAGGCGAAGCGCGCTTCGGACAGGTGCGCGGCACCAGCGCCGACCTCACTTCGGTGACTGTCAACGGCAACCGTCTGCCTTCGGCTGAGGGCGACACCCGCAATGTGCAGCTTGACCTTATTCCTGCCGATATGGTGCAAACCATCGAGGTGAACAAGGTGGTGACCAGCGATATGGACGGCGACGCCATTGGCGGCGGCATTAACCTCATCACAAAGAACACTCCTTATCGCCGCGTGCTCAACTTCACTGCCGGTACGGGATACACTTGGATTAGCGGCAAACCGCAATGGAACATCGGTGCCACTTGGGGCGACCGTTTCTTCGACAACCGCTTTGGCATTATGGCAAGCGCCAGCTACCAATATGCGCCCGGCGGCTCGGATAACACCGAATTTGAATATGTGGAGAGTAACGGTGAGATACAGCTCAAGGAGGCTCAGGTGCGTCAGTATTATGTCACTCGCGAGCGCCAAAGCTATTCACTTTCGCTCGACTATCAGTTCAACCCGCTCAACAAAATTTCGTTTAAGGGCATCTACAATCGCCGCAACGACTGGGAGAACCGCTATCGCATCAGCTACAAGAAACTCAATAGCAAAGCCAAGGACCAAAGCGTGGTGGTGCAAACCAAGGCTGGCAGCGACGACACAAAGAGCGCTCGCCTCGAACGTCAGCAAACCATGGATTTCACTCTCGATGGCGAGCACTATCTGGGCAACCTCAAGGTTGATTGGGCTTCGAGTTATGCCCGTGCCACCGAGGACCGTCCAAACGAGCGCTACATCGGCTTCAAGCTAAAAGGTAGCGACAGCATGAACTTTGGCGACGCCATGGAAGACGTGGGCGACCGTCAACCTTATTGCTCGCTTGCGTTGCCGTCGCTTGCCGAGGGTAACTGGAAGCTCGACGAGTTCACCAATTCCGACCAAAGCATCGTTGAAAACGAATGGAAAGAACGCATCAACTTCACCTTGCCGCTCGCTAAGGGCGATTTTGGCAACACGCTGAAGTTCGGCTATAAATACACTCGCAAGGACAAGAAACGCAACACCGAATACTACGACTACACCGACGCTGCCGACAAGTATCTCACCGATTGGCAAAATGGCGTGATAACTGAAATTCGCGACGGTTTCATGCCGGGTAGCCAGTATCCAATCGGCACACAGTTTGTGGGCAAGAATTATCTCGGTCAATTGAAATTCAACAAAGCCGACGGCGAAGAGCTCTACGAGGAAGAGGCAGGCAACTACAAGGCGCTTGAGCAGATTCACGCTGCTTACATCCGCCTCGACCAGAAGTTAGGCTCGAAACTCGATGCCACTTTGGGCTTGCGCCTCGAGCACACTCGCCTCACCACCAGCGGCGTGAACTATGTGATGACTGAAGACGAGGAAGAAAGCCTCACTCCAACCGGCGATTTCAACAACAACTACACCAACTTGCTGCCAAGCCTGTTGCTGAAGTATAAACTGAGCGACGACGGCAACCTGCGCGCCTCGGTCACTAAGACTATCTCTCGTCCGAAATACTCGGCATTGGTTGCCAACAAGAGCTTTAACCTTGCCGACCAGGAAGCCACCATCGGCGACCCGAACATCAAGCCTACTTCGTCGTGGAACATCGACCTCTCGGCTGACTACTACTTCAAGAGCGTGGGCATGGTGAGCCTCGGATTGTTCTACAAGGACATCAAGCGCGTGAATGTTGAAACACTTGGCTATTACACCGGTGCCGAACTTGGTCTTGCCGGCAACAGCGAGATGTTTGAAGTCACTCAAAACATGAATGCCTACGATGCTCGCATCTTTGGCGTTGAGGCTGCCTATCAACGCGATTTCGGCTTCATCGCTCCGTGGCTGCGCTGCGTGGGATTCTACGGCAACTACACCTACACCCACAGCTCGACACGCAACTATAACCCTCGCTTGGGCATCAAGGATGGCGACAACGTAACCATGGCTGGCTCGCCTGAGCACACCGCCAACGCTTCGCTATACTTCGAAAAGAGCGGCATCAACGTGCGCCTGTCGTATAACTTCGCATCGAGCTTCATCGACACCATGAACACTGGCAGCCGCGCCCTCGACCGCTACTACGACAAGGTGAACTACCTCGACCTCAATGCCAGCTACACCTGGGGAGGCAAAACCCGCTTCACTGTGTTTGCCGAAGCCAACAACCTGCTCAACCAGCCGCTGCGCTACTATCAAGGTGTTGCCGACCGCACAATGCAAGTTGAATACTACGGCGTGAAATTGAATGCCGGTATCAAGATTAATTTGTAATTTAGCTACCACTAACCCTCTAAGAGATTAACCAACTATGATAATTACAAAAGAAAACCGATTGACTCTGCGCTTGGCATTGCTTGCTACGGCTTTGGTGGCATCGTTGGCACTGGCTGTGTTCAATGCAAACGCTCAGGATGCCAAGGCTTGGAAGGAACTGAAAGCCGACGTGAACTTGTTTGTTGCCAACGACCTCGGTCGAAACGGCTACTATCAGCAGCGCCCAATTGCCGACCTTATGGGCAATATGGCTGAGGAAATCGGTCCGGAATGTGTGCTTGCCGTGGGCGATGTGCATCACTTCAACGGCGTGGCATCGGTCGACGACCCGCTGTGGACATCGAATTACGAATCGATTTACACACATCCCGAACTTATGATTGATTGGCTGCCTGTGCTCGGCAACCACGAATATCGCGGCAACACTCGCGCGGTGCTCGACTATTCGTTGCGCAGCCGCCGATGGGTGATGCCGGGCAGATACTACAGCCGCGTTTACGAAAGCCATGGCACCACAGTGCGTGTGGTGATGATTGACACCACGCCGCTGATTGAGAAATATCGCACCGACAGCATCACCTATCCCGATGCCTGCAAGCAGGACATCGCCGAGCAGATGCAGTGGCTCGACGCCACGCTAAAGGCTGCTCGCGAAGATTGGGTGATTGTGCTGGGCCACCATCCGGTGTTTGCCCAAACACCCAAGGCTGACAGCGAGCGCGCCGATATGCAGCGCGTGCTGCTGCCTGTGCTGCGCCGCTACGGCAATGTGGCAATGTATGTGTGCGGTCACATCCACAACTTCCAGCATCTGCGTGTGGCAGGCGATGGCATCGACTATGTGGTGAACTCGGCTGGCTCGCTTGCCCGCAAGGTGAAGGCTGTTGAGGGCACGCAATTCTGCTCGCCCGAAGCTGGTTTCTCGGTGATTTCAGCCAACAAGCAGTCGCTGGCGCTGTATATGATTGACGGCAAAGGTGTGGCAATCAACAAAGTGGAACAAAGGAAATAGGAGATATGATTTTTCTTGCCTGAATCCGTATCAGGAATAACACAAAATGGGGTTGCATCGAAGCAGCCCCATTGTTTTGCTATATTGACAGGTGGCTTAGAATATCAGTCCCCATAGCCACGAAATCAGCTCCCAAGCAAGCATGATAATCACTACAACTATCATCAGTGCCACTTTGAGCACCCAAAGCACAAGGCCTACAATCCATTCCACCAGCAGACTGCCGCCCAGTGCCACTATCACGTCGGTGACCGCGAGCGCCAGAACGCTTATCACGGCGAACGTGACAAATCCCCACACCACACCTATGGTGTTGAGCTTGGTGGTTGCGTAGTAGAGCTTGGGGAACAGCGGGCGCTTGCAGCTCATATACACAAACCACAGAATCACTATCGACAGCAAGGTCATCGACATCGGGTAGGAGTCGTATCCCATTGTGTTGGGGTCGTTGGCGTGCGCCATAAACTTCAGCACCGGGTTGTAGACATCGTAGAAATGATAGATGCAAGGCACGCCAAACAGCAACATCGGGATGAATGCCAGTGCGGCACCCATCTCGTGCAGATGCCCCATTTTGCGTTTGGCTATGGCAAGCAGCCTTGCGGCGCGCGAGCGTGTGCCGTAAACGTCCATATCGCTGGCAATGTTGGAGTGGTGCCATGCCTGCGGGAACATGCGTCTGCGCATATATTTCTCGGTGTTGTCCATCACTTCCTCGGCATGCTCGCTGATGGGCGATGTGCTGCCCGGTCGGAACGCGTTGTTGAGTAGCACGCCTTGATACGACGAGCCATTGTAGGTGTATTCGAAGTAATAGGCGTCGAGGCGCGTGATGGTGAGGCTCTGGTAGATTATTGATTTGCCGTCTTTTTTCTCGGCAGTGAGCATTTTGTCGAAGAATCCGCCCATCTGCTGGTTGAGTTCGGTGAGTTTTTGGCTGGTGATATTGCCTTTCGAGTTCAACTCGCTGTACACTTCGTAGCCTTTATATTTCGAGTGAATATCGGCAAACTCGCCGCTTTTGAACATCGATGTGTCGGAGACGTAATTGGTGTTGTGGCTGTAAGAGAACTGCTGCATCACGGCGCGGTAGCGAATCATTTGTCTTTGCCCGTCGCAGGTGGGGCAAGTGACTCTGCCGTCACCGCCGCATGTGCGACAAGTGACTCTGCCGTCACCGCCGCATGTGCTGCAAGTGAAAGAGCCTCTACCGTTGCACGAAGTGCATACTTGGCGCCCCCTGCCACCGCAACTGCTGCATGTTTTTGAGTCGTTTACGGTCACATATTCGGTGATGTTGCCGCGATAGCGGATTTCCTGGTGTGAATAATTTTTATAACCGTTTCCGCTGCAAGAGTAGCAGTGTTTTGAGCCTTGTCCGTCGCAACTTGAGCAATATTTTGTGCCACGTCCGCCGCAACTTGAGCAGGTCACTCTGCCATCGCCGCCGCATTTGCTGCAAGTCACTTTTCCGCTGCCCGAGCAGGTGCGGCAGGTGTAGATTTGCTCGGTGTTTTCAATCACATGCTTATGCGTCACGTCGCTCAGCGTCGATGGCGCTGCGTAGAGGTTGAGCGACCATACCGGTTTGTCGGGCACATAGCGCCCGGCTTTGCCGCGATATGGGTCGTCGAAGTCAGCCTTCCAGCGGCTCTCGTATTGCGTGTCGAGTTTGAGTGTGTACATTGGCCTCAGCGACACGGTGCTGATGCTTATGTCGTCGCCGAGCGAGGTTAATGGGTTGTGGGGTATGCTATTTGCATAGGTGTTCACAGCCTGGCGTATGCGGCGTTCCATTGCCTTGTCGAGAGTTACGGCATAGCGGGGTTTAAGGTCTTCTTTTGTTGCCATAGGTCAGTCCTCCTCGTCGTCGTTGAATGGTGAGCGAATAAACACTTTGTAGATTTTCAATATCAAGAAAATGAGCAGCACAAAGGCCGAGATGAGAATGAGCAGGCTCGAGCCAAAGAGCGAATCAGCCGATTCTACGCCCATTTTGCGGTTGATGTAGGGCGTTTTGTCGACGTTGTCGTAAGCATCCTTTATTGAATCGGCAAGCTCGGGGCGAGCCAGTGCCAGCGAATCGGTTACGATGAGGCTGTCGGGCGCTTCGAGGTAGTATTTAATGTAGTTTTTCACAGTGGAAAACGGGTTAATCCTGAGTATTTTCACGTCGGGTTCTTGAAACACAACGTGGGTGACGCTGTCGTTTGCGAGCGCCGTGACGGAGTCGGTGGCTGCCGAGTCAATCACCGCTGAGCGCCAGTTGATGTGCCCGATGGTCACCGAATGGTTTTCGCGATGTCTGCCACCGCACGCCGTGAGGGCAAGCACGAGCAGAATGAACAGTGGCAATAATGGGTTTTTCATAATCAGGGTATATTTTTTTGATGGTTAATAAATGGTTGTTTAGAGATTCTGGAAGCCTAATCCTATTTCTTTTTGGGGCTTTTCTTTCCTCCGGCTTTCAGCACCTTGGTGAGTTCGGCAAGCGATTCGCCGCGGTAGTGGTATATGCCCAGAGAGTCGATGAGCAGATATCGTGGAGTGGTGAATGAGCTGATGTTGCTCATATACTTTCCGTCAGGACCGCCTGGCGCCCAAAAATGTGTCCAATCGGTGCTGTCGGCTTTGAAAGTGGCGCGCCACACGGTGGTGTCGCCGTCGACAAGCACGTCAGCCACCTGCAGGCGTTTGCCGTAGGACTTAGCCAGTTGCTTGATGGAGTCGGCAGTGGCTCTGTGTTTGGCATCGTCGCGGCTCCATAGCCACAGCAGGCTGAAGCTGTGTCCGTTGGCGCGGAATGTGCTCCATTTGCCGGTCGATTCATATAGGTCGAGCATAAAATAGTGCTTGTTGCTTTCTTTTTTCGAGCGCTCGTTGCGCAGCGTCTGGAAGGTGCTGATGAGGAACAGCGGCTTGGCGTCGTCGTTGATGTTGCCAAGCAGTTTGTCTACGGCATCGGTGTTGGCGAGGCTGCCGTAGTCGTAGAGCAGCAGCAAGGTCGACACCACATTGTCGGGGTTCTCGCGGATATATTTTTCAATGGCAATGTCGAGCATGGGCTGATTGCCCGCGTCAACCAGTTCTTTATTTTCCTTGATGAATTTGCTCCACTCCTCGCTGGCGTCCGACCCTTTGAATTCAATGCCCATGGGGTCGGTGAGCGCGCCGCGGAATTTCAGTTTGTCGCCGTTTTTCACAGCCATTCGGGCGATGAGCCGGTTGTCACTGTCGAGCACTTGCAGCACGGTGAGCTCGGGCGCAAAGCCTTCGTAGCTCAGGCGGTCGTCGTTGGCAGTCACCCAATCGCTTTGCACGCCATCGCTTGTGGCGTACACTATCTGCACATTTTGCGTGCCGAGACCTTCGATGCGTGCTTCAAGGCGAAAACTGTCGCTGCCGCATGCTGCAAACATCATTGCTGTGGTGAGGAGTATGACTATTAGCTGTAGTTGCTTCATTTGTATGTTGAAGGAAAAATAGTTGTTTTTTGTAAAATTACATATTTATTTTTCAAAATACAATACATTTGGCACTAAATGCTCCGAAAACAACGCTACATGCGTGTGTCGAGGTGTAAGATGTGCTGCACGAGCATGAGTTCGCGAATGTCGGCGCGGCTGATTTCCATGTCGTCGTAGTCGGGGTTGGCGCTGCGCAGAATCACCTTCGCCGGGTCGGGGTGGCGGCGCAGAAACTTAATCAGGCGGTAATCGTCGAGCAGCACCACATAGATTTGTCCCCAGAAGATTTGCTCAATGTTGCTGAGTTCGCGCAGTGCCACATAGTCGCCATTGTGAATCACTGGCGACATGCTGTCGCCACTCACGCGCACCACGCGGCAGTTGCTGCTGATTATGTCGGGCAGATTGATGCTGCCAATTATTTGGTCGTTGGCAAAAAGCATCGAGCGTGGCAGTGCTCCGGCGGTGACGTCGATGTCGTAGACCGGCGTTCCGGCGGCTGGTGCCTGCATGGCGTCGCTGCCGGGCAGATTAGATGCCGCGGGGATGTTGCCCTCTTTGGGGAACGGAATGTCGGTGCCTTGCATAAGCCATTGCTTCGACACGCCCAGGTTCACCACCATGCGGTTGGCAAATGCGTCGTTGATGGGCAGCCGCCCGTTGAGGTATTTCGACAGGTTGCTGTTGTCGATGCCTATGCGCTCGGCAAAGTCGCGCTGCTTGAGGTTGAGTTCCTTGATTAAATACTTTATTCGTGCTATTCTTTCCTCGTTTTCCATAATTTGTGTGGTTTTGATGGTTTCGGGGTGGTAAAGTTACGCACTTTGGTGGTAAAATGCAAAATTTTGCTTGCAAAATTTTGCGGTTATAGGGTTATAGGGTTATAGGGTTATAGGGTTATAGGGTTATAGTGTTATGTGGTTATGGGTTGAGTTTCCTTTGGAAACTTTGGCTTAAGCCATTGATTAACCGAGAAACAGCAAGCA
>JBJECZ010000187.1:0-3745 GCA_051871555.1 Muribaculaceae bacterium
CGACTCAAAAGTATATCATATCGACGAAAGCTAAAACAACTATGGACATAATGCCACATTTCACCGAGTCAAGCGCTCATTTAACACGGTTCTATACACACACGGCAAACAACTATTAAAAATAGTTATGACCTTAATCTTGTTACTTTTTACATTTTAAGGAGAGTAGAATAGAAAAAATGTGATTTTTTTTCGCAAAAAATACGAATACACAAAAAATTTAATTAAATTTGGAGTTCAAAGCGTTTGTTCAGATATGCTGAACGATGTAATTTGCTAATCTTTTAAACTACTTATTTTATGGAATTGCGTAACGAAGCATCAAACCCCACTGATGAACAATTGGGGAAAGATGCAACCTTGAACACCGAGCCTGCAAACGAAGTGGTTAGTGCAGAGCAAGAGATTAATGCCACAGAAACAACTCAAACCGACGACGAAACGCTCGCCCAAGCGGTTGTCGCTGGAGCTGATGACCAAGAGCAACCGGCAGCCGATTATTCGTCAATGTCGAAAGCAGAACTTGTTGCCGCTCTTGAAGCGCTTGTGCAGCGGCCAATCGACGAAATCAAGCGCGAAGAAGGACACATCAAACAAGCTTTCTACACCATACGTCATGCGGAACTTGAGAAAGAGAAAGCCGAGTTCCTTGCCAAAGGTAACGAGGAAGCCGCATTTGCCGCTCGTCCCGATGAACTTGAACAGCAGGTGAAACAACTTCTCGGCGCACTCAAGGATAAACGTGCCGCATACAATGCTGCCCTTGACGAACAGCGAGCAGCAAACCTTGCCGCCAAACGCGCAATAATCCTCGAGATAGAAAAGATTAGTGCTGATGCCGACAATGTAAACAAGCAATACACACACGTACAAGATTTACGTCATCAGTTCCAAAATATCGGCGACGTGCCTGCTGCACAATCCACTGAAGTTTGGAAAGCTTATCAAGCTGCCGTAGAGGCATTCTACGACATGCTGAAAATGAACAAAGAACTACGCGACTACGACTTTAAGAAAAATCTCGAACTTAAACAAGCGCTTTGTGTCGAAGCAGAAGCGCTCGCTAATAACGATAGCGTGGTCGACGCCTTCCGCTCCCTGCAAGGTCTACACGACAAATGGCGTGAAATAGGTCCCGTAGCTAAGGACCTCCGCGAAGCCTTATGGGTTCGCTTCAAAGAAGCCTCGGCTGCCGTCAACAAGCGCCACCAAGCATACTTTGAACAACGCAAGCAACGCGAGAAAGAAAACGAAGATGCAAAGACTGCACTTTGCGAAAAGATTGAAGCTATCGACACCACCCAACTCGCCACCTATGCTGCTTGGGATGAAGCAACTGCCGCAATCATAGCTCTGCAAGAGGATTGGAAAAAACTTGGTTTTGCTGCACGCAAAGTAAATAATGCCTTGTTTGCTCGTTTCCGCGCTCGTTGCGACGAGTTTTTCGCTCAAAAAGCCGCATTCTTCCGCCAAATGAAGGAGCAAATGGCTGACAACCTTGCTCGCAAAATTGCACTCTGCGAAAAGGCTGAAGCATTGCGTGAGTCTACCGACTGGAAAGCTACCACCGATGCCCTCGTTGCGCTACAAAAAGAATGGAAAACAATCGGACCAGTTGTAAAGAAACAAAGCGACGTGGTGTGGAAACGATTTGTTGGTGCTTGCGACTATTTCTTCGAACAGAAAAACCGCCTCACTGTGAATGTGCGTCAGCAAGAACGTGCCAACCTAAAGGCTAAACGCGCCATCGTAGCTCAAATCAATGAACAGCTCGCCAGCGACGACGAAGCTGCAGCAATAGCAGCTATTCGCCAGCTGATGAAGCAATGGCAAGAGACTGGTCATGTGCCTTTCAAGGACAAAGATAAAATCTACGGCGACTATAAGCGCGCAATCGATGCTGCATTCGAGCGCTTTGATATGAAAGCCACGCGAGCAGCCGTAGCAAACTTCAAGGATACGCTTGCCGGCTCTGATTCCGACAAGCTATATCGTGAACGCGAGCGTTTGGTACGTGCTTATGAACAACGCACTGCTGAGCTTAAGACGTTCTCAAACAACCTCGGATTCTTCAACGCACAGAGCTCGTCGGGTAACACAATGCTTCGCGAAATGCAACGACGCATTGCAGCACTCAAAGACGATATAGCTCTTCTGGAGCAGAAAATACGCCTTATTGACGAAAAGCTCGCCTAACATCCGGCTTTGTAACATATAAACACCTAACAATAGTGGCACATCATTCCGAGCTTTAATGCCTCGATGATGTGCCACAATTTATTTATTCTTAGTAAGAGGAAATATTATTTTTCAACAACAAACTTATAGATACATTCGCTGTAATACTTTTGTCCGGGCTCAAGCAGTACTGACGGCCATTGCGGCTTATTTGGGCTGTCAGGAAAATGCTGAGTTTCGAGGCACACCGAAGCACGGCGAGGATAGGCGATACCATTTTTCCCGACAACATTACCTTTAAGAAAATTGCCAGTATATATTTGAATACCTGGCTCATTCGTATAAACTTCCACAGCAATACCAGTGGATGGACAAGAAAGTTTTGCAGCCAATTCGTTTACGTTACCCTTGGTGTCAAGAACCCAGTTATGGTCGTAACCTTTACCGTTACGCAGTTGCTGATAAGGGCTCTCTATATCTTGCCCGATGGCCTTGGGCGTAGTGAAATCCATAGGCGTACCATTAACAGAAGCAATTTCTCCAGTGGTCATGAAAGTGCTGTCAACCGGAGTAAAATTCGATGCATTTATGTAAAGTATATGGTCTATGGCGGGATTTGATGGGTTGCCGCTAAGATTGAAATATGAGTGGTTAGTCATATTAATCACCGTCTTGGCATCGGTGGTAGCACTGTATTCGATTCTTATAGCATTGTCATCAGTAAGTGTGTAAGATACTTTGGCATTGACATTTCCCGGGAAATTTTCGTCTCCATCAGGCGAAAGCAATGAAAACGAGATGGAATTTTGTGTAACCTCAACAGGTTTATATACCTTATACTGCCAGCCATTTGGGCCACCGTGCAAACAATGCCCATAGTTGTTTTGAGGAAGCTGTATTATTTCGCCATCAATTGTGATTTTTCCTTGATTAATTCGGTTGGCATATCGACCAATGCTTGCGCCAAAGTCACTCTTGACATTCTGATAATCTTGAATATTATCGAACCCTAAAACTACATCGCGCATTATGCCATCACGGTCGGGCACCATCACCGACACAATGCGTGCACCAAAATTAGTGACACATACTTCCATTCCATTATTGTTATTCAAAACAAATAGGGCAGTGGAGTCGCCCTGCTGTGTAACCGATAAAAAAGCGTTTGGGTCGAGTCCCGACTCGGTAAGATGTTCTTCGGACTGCGAACACGACAGCAAGAAAATGCTTGCTAACAATAAAAAAGGTTTAGTTTTCATATTCCGAACTATTATTAATTAGTTATTCTTATTATATCAAACATTATATGACGAAAGTCAGTTTATGCGTTCCGCCACAATACAAATCGCTTGCATATCTGCTATAAGCATATCATGCAAACTATAGTTCTTTCAAAATTAGCATATTTTTTTGCAAATAGATGTGATTGGGGGTCAAAAAAAGTTCTGTTTATAAACATATGAGTATTTATAAACAGAACTTATATTATTAATTTGTATCGGAAATAGCGAAAATTATTTCCTGTTTTCGTCATGCGTTACCCAAATCGCGCTTGACCCAATTTTCG
>JBJECZ010000188.1:0-15378 GCA_051871555.1 Muribaculaceae bacterium
ATCTCGGATATAGTCATGGGATTAATCTATATAGTGACTGTGCTATATGTATTGAGTCAAACACTGTGCTTCATGAGATATGGATTGGATGCAATAAAAAGTGCATCGAAGTTTGATTCTATTTTTTTCTACATAAACTATGCACTGTTAATCATAGCTGTTTGCACACTTGTTTGGGGCTCGTATGACCACAAACTGATTCTACTCGATGCATCAATGGTTATCTTGATTGCAGGGCTGCTGTGCATGGCAATATCAAGAGCAAAGGAATAAACACCTGATTGCGCCACCACAAAAGCGCACCACAACGAAGGCTGCTGCAACCGTCAGAGGGAAAGCAAGGGGTGTTGCATAACCATTATGCAGCACCCCTCAACTTATGTTATGCCCCAATAGGCTGATTATTCGGCTGTAGAGAGCGAATATGGGTCGTCGCTCGGCAGAATGCCACGCGTTGTGCAAGGCTTGCTGTCCATGGTGACGTTGATAGTGGCGCCACGCAGCAGCGCGTTGTAGTCGAAGTAGTTTTTGGTGTACGGCTTGCCGTTGAAACGCATTTCCTTCACATAGCGGTTGGCATCGCTGTTGGCAGGTGCATTAATCACCACTTTTTTGCCGTTGGCAAGGTTGATTGTAGCCTTTTTGAACAACGGGGTGCCGAGCACATATTGGTCGCTTGCAGGGCATACAGGATAGAATCCGAGAGCCGAGAACACATACCAAGCCGAAGTCTGACCGTTGTCCTCGTCGCCGCAGTAGCCGTCGGGTGTTGCCATATACAGCTTGTTCATCACCTCACGAATCCAGTACTGTGCCTTCCATGGCTGGTTGGCATAGCTGTAGAGGTAAATCATGTGCTGAATAGGTTGGTTGCCATGGGCGTAGTTGCCCATATTCATGATTTGCATTTCGCGTATTTCGTGAATCACTTGTCCGTAGTAGCTATCGTCGAAGTGCGGCGGTTGAGCAAACACATCGTCGAGTTTTTCGACAAACGCCTTTTTGCCGCCCATGAGTTCGATGAGCCCTGCCACATCGTGGAACACGCTCCAGCTGTAGTGCAGCGAGTTGCCCTCGGTGAAGGCGTCGCCCCACTTGAGAGGGTTGAACGGCGTCTGGAACGAGCCATCGGCGTTGCGTCCGCGCATGAGTCCCACTTCCTTGTCGAACACGTTGCGATAGTTCATTGCGTGTTTCTTATACACCTCTATTTCGCTTGCCGGGCGTCCGAGTTTCTTGCCCACTTGATAGATGCACCAGTCGTCGTAGGCATACTCCAGCGTGCGAGCCACGTTTTCCTTGATGCCCACGTTGTAAGGCACATAGCCCAGGCGATTATAGTAGTCGAAGCCCATGCGGCCGGTCGACGACACCTCGGGATGAACGTGGTTGGCGCCAAAGAGCATTGCCTCGTAGAGTTGCTGAGCCTCGTCAGTGACAAGACCTTTGAGGATGCCGTCGGCAACCACCGATGCACTGTTGTTGCCCACCATGCAGCCACGATGGCCCGGGCTACACCATTCGGGCAAGAATCCGCTTTCCTTATAATAGTTCAGCCAACCCTGTTGCATCTTGGCGCCTTCCTCGGGGTAAAGCAGGTTGATGAGCGGGAACAGGCAACGGAACGTGTCCCAGAAGCCGGTTCCGGTGTAGAAGTAGCCGGGAGCCACACCGCCTTCGCCAAACGGGCTGTAGTGAACCACGTTGCCATTGGCGTCGATTTCGTGCATGCGGTGAGGGAACACCAGCGCGCGGAAGAAGCAGCTGTAGAACGTGCGCAGCTGGTCGACATTGTCGCTTTCCACGTCGATGGCGCTGAGCACGCGGTTCCATTCGGCTTTCGACAGTTCTTTCACCTCGTCGAACGACTTGGTGCCTATTTCCTTGAGGTTGAGTTCGGCTTGCTCGATGCTGATGAACGACGATGCAGTGGTGACGTTCACGGTTTCGCCGCGGCGAGTCTTGAAGCGCACAGCAGCACCCACATGGTCGGCTTTCACCTCAGTGAGCCCTTCCACTTTGTTGTCAGCCACCCACACACAGTTATCGGCAAACGGCTTGTCGAACTTAACCACGAAATAGTTGGCATATTTTTTGCCGATGCCACCGCTATTGCGGGTGTTATAGCCCACAATCTTGTTTTCCTGCGGAATCACCTTAATCCACGAACCTCGGTCGTAGGCGTCAATCACGATGTAGGCATCGTCGGCTTCGGGGAAAGTGAAGCGGAACGCAGCGGCACGGTCGGTTGTGGTCATCTCGGCGGTGACATCGTAATCGGCAAGATACACGCTATAATAGTAAGGTTTAGCCACCTCGGCTTTGTGCGAGAACCACGAAGCGCGGCGGTCCTCGTTGATTTTGAGCCCGCCGGTCATAGGCATGATTGAGTATTGTCCGAAGTCGTTAATCCACGGGCTTGGGCGATGGGTTTGCTTGAATCCGCGAATCTTGTCGGCGTCGTAGGTATATGACCACCCGTCGCCGTTTTTGCCGGTTTGCGGAATCCATTCGTTCATACCCCAAGGCACACACACGGTTGGCGTGGTGTTGCCGTTCGACAACGAGAACTTCGATTGCGTGCCCATGAGAGCGTTCACATAGTCAACAGGATTAGTCACAGCCGATGCCGTAAACAACACAACAGCAGCAGCGAGTGTCATAAGCGATTTCTTTAGCATTGTCTTTTCGAGAATTATATGGTTATAAATCAATTTTTATTTGCAAACATTTTTCAATGGTTATACAAGACATAAACGGTTTAGCATTACAAATGTAATCATTAATTTTAATTGTTGCAAATGCGATTTTGCAAAGTGGTCTATTTTTCGCAAAGACTGGTTAAAATAGCCATTGCTACGGGCTTTAGTTACCCATTTTGAACAATTATCGGAAAAATAAGGTTATTTTTGCAGTCAATATAGAGCATGAAACGAATTATAACAACATTACTATCGGCAATATTAGCTTACACAACAATGCACTCGGCATCAACGCTTAGCGATGTCGACTCGCTTGTTGTGGCTGCCGACACCATTGCTGAGCAGCAACCCAAAGGCTTCTTCGGCAAATTCATTAAATACTTCAGCGAGAGCAATAAGGAGAAAAAACAAAAGAAATTCGACATCAGCTTCATCGGCGGACCGTCGTACACCAAAGACACCAATTTCAGCATCGGGCTCATGGGCTCGGGCCTGTATCGCATGAGCGGATGCGACCCGTCTATGCAGCCGTCGAACGTGACCATCTACACCAACACCTCGGTGATTGGGCTGGTGGCAGTAGGCGTAACGGGCACTAACTTCTTCCCGCAGGACCGCTACCGCATCAACTATGATGTACGCTTCAACTACTTCCCGTCGAAATACTGGGGCGTAGGCTACGACGAATGTAGCGTCGACGACAACGAAACCAACATGAAACGCCTCATGGGCAAGGCTGACGCCGAGTTTCTCGTTCGATTAGCCGACAACCTTTACATCGGTCCCATGTTTTCAGCCATGCTGCTGAAAGCCTACGACATCGACGCCGACAAGATGCACCTCTATCACGGTCAAGACCTGAAGATGCACAACATAGGGCTCGGATTGACACTGCAATACGACTCGCGCGACAATGTCACCAACCCGCACCGCGGCGTGTATGTGAACGCCTCGCAGATGTTCCGGCCCAAATTCCTCAGCAACGATTATGCCTTCAGCACCACCGACTTCACGGCGAACGCCTATCAAACCCTGTGGCGCGGAGGCGTGCTTGCCGAGCAGGTGAAAGCCCAATTCAACTTCGGCACTCCGTCGTGGGAAACCATGGCAAGCATCGGAGGTTCGTATGTGATGCGCGGCTACTACAAAGGACGCTATCGCGACAAGCACATGGCGTCGGCTCAGGTGGAACTGCGCCAACATGTGTGGAAGCGCAGCGGCATCACCGTGTGGGGCGGTGCCGGAAGCGTGTTCCACGACAAACACTCGGCAAAGCATGTGCTGCCCAACTATGGTGTGGGATTCCGTTGGGAATTCAAGAAAAATGTGAACGTACGTCTCGATTACGGCTTCGGCAAGAACGAAAGCGGATTTATTTTCAACGTCAATGAAGCCTTTTAACAAAATAGTGACATTCCTGCGCAAGGTGAGGTGCAATCAGCGGCTGCTGTTTGTGCTGTGCGTGCTTGCGCTCTCACTACCCAACTTTCTGCTATTTTTCATCGACTCGTCGCCACTGCTGGTGCGCCTGTGCAACATCGTGTTGCCGCTGTGCATCTGGTGGTGGGCAATGACGTGGCTACGACGCCCGGGCAAAATGTTCTGGATATTGTTCCTTTTTGTTTTCTTCGACGCCTTTCAGATTGTGCTGCTCGACATGTATGGCGGCGCCATCCTTGCCGTCGACATGTTTCTGAACGTTGCCACCACCAACGCCTCAGAGATTGGCGAACAGCTGGGCGGCATATTGCCGGCTGTCACTTTCGTGTTTGTGGTGTATCTGCCTCTGCTCTTTTGGAGCACTGTGTCGATTTATCACCCCTCGCTGTCACGCCGGTTTCTGCAACTCAACCGCCGCCTTGCCACAGCGGGCATTGGCGTGGGCATTGCCATGCTTGTGGCTTGCTACATTGCCGTGCCTAAATTCTCGTTCATCAACGACATCTATCCGGCTAACGTCACCGACAATCTGATTATCGCCGTTGAACGCACCATTGCCACCAACAACTATCACAACACCTCGCGAGGCTTCACATTCAACGCCCGTGCCACCCACCAAGCAGACGAAAAAGAAGCTTACATCCTGGTGATTGGCGAGACTGCTCGCGCCGACAACTTCGGCATCTACGGCTACAGCCGTCCCACCACCCCGCTGCTGGCGCAGGAAGAGAACCTGGTGGCTTACACCGACGTGCTCTCGCAAGCCAACGTCACACACAAGAGCGTGCCAATGATTCTCTCTGCCGTTTCGGCTGAGAACTTCGACGACATTTATCACCAAAAAAGCATCATCACTGCCATGAACGAGGCTGGATTTGCCACGGCATTCTTCTCGAACCAGCGGCCCAACCGCTCGTTCATCGACTTCTTTGCCGACGAGGCTCACCGCTCGGTGTTCGTCAAGCAGGACGCTCCTTCAAGCGCCAACATCCCCGACAGTCGGCTCATCGATTATCTGAAAGAAGAACTTGCCGACTCGGCGCGCTGCCACAAACGCTTTGTGGTGCTGCACACCTATGGCTCGCACTTCAACTATAGCGACCGCTACCCCAACGAGGCGCGACGCTTCACCCCCGACCGCATCACCACCATCGGCTACAAGAACCGCCAAACTATGGTGAACGCCTACGACAACTCAATTGTGAGCACCGACATGCTGCTGCACAGTGTAATCAGCGAGGCTCGCAGCGCCGGCTACAGCGCTTGCGTGATTTACCTCTCCGACCACGGCGAGGACATCTACGACGACGACCGCCGCCTGTATATGCACGCTTCGCCTTCGCCTTCCTACTATCAGCTGCACGTGCCGCTGCTGGTGTGGACCAGCGAAAGCTACGAGCAAAACCACCCTGCCGAAGATGCCGCGCTACGCGCTAACGTCAACAAGCCGGTGGCAAGCAACTTAGTGGTGTTCCACACCCTGCTGGGACTCTCTGGCGTGACCACACCATACGCCAAAAACGCCTTCTCGCTGTGCTCACCAGCCTATTCGTCGCCTAAGCGATTCTACCTCAACGACCACAACGACCCGCTGCCGATGGACGAGATTGGACTGAAAGAACAGGACGTGGAGATGCTACGAAAACAACACATGCAATACCCCTGACACACAAAAAAGCAACCAGTGCAAGCTATCTGCGCCATGGCTTCAGAAAAAAGCCACGCACGCAGCCTGCACCGGCTAAATGCTTATGCCCACAATGCCTATGCAGCATCTCGGGGCGCTACTGTGCAGCCACCCGTGCGGCAGCTGCACAGCCATTCTATCACTTGCTTTGATTCTTCAAAAGGTCGCGAATCTCGGTGAGCAGTTTCTCCTCGGCAGATGGTTCCGGTTCGGCAGCAGGAGCAGGAGCATCTTCCTTCTTGCGATTGAGCTTCGAAATGCCTTTCACCATCAAGAAAATGCAGAAAGCAATGATGAGGAAGTCAACCACATTCTGTATGAACTGACCGTACATCAAGGCAGCTTCAGGAGCATCTTCGGTGGCCTTGGCAAACACCCATTTGAGATTGGTGAAATCAACACCGCCTACAACGAGGCCCACAACAGGCATGATAACATCGTTAACCAGCGAAGTGACAATCTTGCCGAACGCACCGCCAATGATAACACCCACAGCCATGTCAACCACGTTGCCCTTCATGGCAAAATCCTTGAATTCTTTAATGAAGTTTCCCATAAATCGTAAATTAATTTGTTATTATGATTAAGTAGTTTTGTCGCAATTTGTTTGCAATTAAAATTCAAATAATTATCTCCACTGCAAAAGTAAAAAATAATTAAGGAAAAATTTCTATTATTTTACTTATATTCGCATCACAATTGAAAAAAATATATTACATTTGCAACAAATAAGGCAATGCTACGCCATGTACGCATCGGCACACGGCATAATTGCCTAACCACAAAGGCAGAAAACAATTCTAAGAAATTGATTAATACTGATTATTTTAACCAATAAATTTTAAAGAAAAATGACAAAAGTAGCTATTAACGGTTTTGGCCGTATCGGTCGTCTGGCTTTCCGTCAGATGTTTGAGGCAGAAGGTTATGAAGTAGTTGCAATCAACGACTTGACAAACCCAAAAATGCTTGCTCACCTGTTGAAGTATGACACTGCACAAGGTGGTTTTGCTGGCAAGTTCGGTGAAAACAAGCACACTGTTGAAGCAACTGAAACCTCAATCATCGTTGACGGCAAAGAAATCACTATCTATGCTAAACCAAACGCTGCTGAACTCCCTTGGGGCGAACTTGGCGTTGACGTAGTTCTCGAATGTACTGGTTTCTACACTTCAAAGGCTAAGGCTGAAGCTCACATCCAAGCTGGCGCTCGCAAAGTTGTTATCTCGGCTCCTGCTGGTAACGACCTCCCAACCATCGTTTACAACGTTAACCACAAGACTTTGAAGGCTGAAGACAACATCATCTCTGCTGCTTCTTGCACCACTAACTGCTTGGCTCCTATGGCTGCTGCATTGCACGCTTACGCTCCTATCCAAAGCGGTATCATGTCAACTATCCACGCTTACACTGGCGACCAAATGATTCTTGACGGTCCTCAACGTAAGGGTGACTTGCGTCGTTCACGCGCTGGTGCTCAAAACATCGTTCCTAACTCTACTGGTGCTGCTAAGGCTATCGGTTTGGTTATCCCTGAATTGAACGGTAAGCTCATCGGTTCGGCCCAACGCGTTCCAACTCCAACCGGTTCTACTACTATCTTAGTTGCTGTTGTTAAGGGCAAGGACATCACTAAGGAAGGCATCAACGCTGCTATGAAGGCTGCTCAAACTGAATCGTTCGGTTACACCGAAGACCAAATCGTTTCTTCTGACATCATCGGTATGAAGTTCGGTTCGTTGTTCGATGCTACTCAAACTATGGTTGCTCAAATCGACGAAGACACTTACCAAGTACAAGTTGTTTCGTGGTACGACAACGAAAACTCTTACACTTCTCAGATGGTTCGTACTATCAAGTACTTCTCTGAAATCTAATTATCGCGTATTCTACTACAATACAACGATATTTAATCAACAAGGCGCTTTGGACTTTTTCCAAGGCGTCTTTTTTTTCGCACCTTCGCCTCGCCGTCGCAGTGGTTTATTTAGGCATATTTGTGGTCGGTGTAGCATATTTTATTGTTTTTTAATGCCCACACCCATACACTTTGTGGCAAGTTTCTTGTATATTAGCAACCGGAATTAAGATTTTTATATAACGATTTCACAACTTAACTACATCCTTAATATGACAAACAACAACGAAATCACTGTATATTGCAAAAACATAGGCGAACACGTTGCCATGAATGGCGGCGACTCATTGTGCAATCTCTACGAGAAGCTGAAAGACCGCCTCGCTTTCAAGCCCATATGCGCAACGCTCAACAACGAGGTGCGCAGCTTGCACACGCGCGTGTTTGCACCGGTGCAAGTTGAATTCTTCGACGCTCAAAGCCGCCTCGGCGACCGCGTGTATATGCTGTCGCTGTGCATGCTGCTCTATAAGGCTGTCAGCGACCTCTTTCCAGGCACTCATCTGCGCATCGAGCACTCGGTGTCGAACGGCATCTATTGCCATCTATATGGCGGCAATGCCTTGGCTACAGCCGAAAACGTCGAGGCCATAAAAGCACAAATGAAAGCGCTTGTCGACCAAGACTTGCCTTTTGAGCCGCACACCGAACTCACCACCGACGTGGTGGAGAAGCTGCGCGCTCAGGGATTAAGCGACAAAGCTCAGGTGCTCTTAGCCACACATAACATCTACACCACCTATTTCTCGCTTGCTGGCACCATCGACACTTATTACAGCCAGCTGGCGCCAAGCACCGCATGCCTCGCCGCATTCAACCTCATCACCTACAAGGACGGCATGCTGCTACTGCCACGCGACTCTGCTGCCCCGCAACGCCCTGCAACGCCCATCGTTCAGGACAAGGTGTTCGATGCATTCACCGAATATGTGAAGCTTAACACCATCATTGGCATGAAAAACGTGGGCGAACTGAACCGTGCCGTTGAAAACAAATACGACATACGCACCCTCATAAACGTGGCTGAAGCCGTGCACGAACGCAAGTTTGCCGGCATCGCCTACGAGATTGCACAGCGCTACAAGCAGGGCGGCGCACGCGTGGTGCTGCTTGCCGGTCCGTCGTCGAGCGGCAAAACCACTTCGTCGAAGCGCCTTGCCATTCAGCTCATGGCTAACCTGCTGGTGCCAAAGGTGATTTCGCTCGACAACTACTTTGTGAACCGCGACGCTACGCCCGAGGACGAGCACGGCGAGAAGGACTTTGAATCGCTCTACGCCCTCGACCTCGACCTGTTCAACAACGACCTCAACGACTTGATTGCCGGCAAAGAGGTGAAAATGCCCACCTACAACTTCGAAAAGGGCGAACGCGAATATCGTGGCGACACGCTCAAGCTGGGCGAAAACACGGTGCTGCTCATGGAGGGCATTCACGGCTTGAACCCCGAACTGACGGCATCGATTGCCGACGACCAAAAATTCCGCGTTTATGCTTCGGCACTTAGCACCATCAACATCGACGACCACAACTGGCTCACCACAAGCGACAATCGCCTGCTGCGCCGCATTGTGCGCGACTATAAATATCGCGGCACCAGCGCACGCGACACCATTGCACGCTGGCCCAGTGTGCGCCGCGGCGAGGAAAAGTGGATTTTCCCGTATCAAGAAAACGCCGATGCCATATTCAATTCATCGCTGATTTTCGAGCTTGGCGTGATGCGCCAGTATGCCGAGGAAATACTCAACCTGGTGCCGCGCGACGTGCCCGAATATGCCGAAGCTAAGCGCCTGCTCAGCCTGTTGAGTTTCTTCGAACCGATATGCAGCAAGTGTGTGCCCGGCAACAGCCTGTTGCGCGAGTTCCTTGGCGGCAGCACATTCCACTATTGATGATGAGGTGATTTTTCAATTCATTTTTTATCAGCCGATTCGGCGGGCTGGGTGAGCGGCACGATAAACACAAATCGGGCGCCCGGTCCTGGATGCGACGTGTCGAGCTTGACAATGGCATTCAGCCTCACGGCAATCATGCGGCAGATGTTAAGCCCCAAGCCGGCACCCTGCACAAAGGTATCGAGCTTTTCGAAGCGGTTGAAGATGCTTTCAGCCATCTCAACCGGCACACCTTCGCCAGTGTCGGTGACGCTGAAGGTCACTTTGCCCGGATTCTCGCTCAGCGAGGCATGCAGCAAAATCTCGCCGCTTTGGGTGTGCTTCTCGGCGTTGGTGAGGAAGTTCACCAGCACCTGCTGCAGACGCTGGCTGTCGCACTGAATGGAGAAGTCGTTGCCAACCTCGGTGGTATAATATAGGCGTACACTCTCGGGGCAACGATGCTTGACGCTCGACAACGCCCGGTGGCAAACAGCATTGACAAGGCATCGCGAAAGCCTGATTTTCATTGCTGAGCCGTTTTCGATAGCCGAGAGCAGCAAAATGTCGTCGATGAGCGTGGTAAGCGTTTCGGTGTTTTCGTCGATAAGTTCAACAAACTCTTGTCGCTGGTCTTGCGACAGGTCGTCGCTCTCCTGCTGGTGGGCAAGCATCTGCGAGAAACCCACAATGGCATTGAGCGGAGTGCGTATTTCGTGGCTCATATTTTGCAGGAAACGCATCTTGGTGCGCTCCGATTCCTCGGCACGACGCAATGCTTGGGTGAGCTCGTCGTTCTTCTGCCTGAGCATGCGCATGGCGCGGCGGCGCAACAGCAAATACGACACCAAACCGATGATGACAAGCAACACCGCAATGAACACCGCCACAGCGATGGTGGCACGAGTGCGTGTGAGCGTCTGCAGGCGGCTCATCTCGGCATTATGCAGCTTCTTTTCCGATTCACGCTCCTTCACCACAGCGCGCAGGTGCTGAATCGACAGCTCCTTGTTGTCGAGCTCCAGCTTGTTTTTCTCCGATGCTATGCGCTCCATCTCAATAATGCTACGCTGCTTTTCGAGCGCCAAACGCGAGTTGTGCAGCTCCAGCTCGTTGCTGCGAAGCTTCAACTCGGCATTCTTCACCTGCAGCAAGTGGTTGCCAATGTCGGCATTGGCGCGCGCAAAGTCGGTTTCGCGCTGATTGGCATGGAACTTCTGTAGCAGGCGGTAAGCCTCGTTTTCATATTCAAGTGCCTTGGTGGGGTTGCCGCGCATCATCTCCACCTTGCTCATCCACGCATAGCGAGTGTAATCCTCGGGGATGTTCTTGGCAATCGACATAGCCTTGTCGTATTCACCAATGTTAGAATAATGATAGATGTCGTTATACAACATTCGCTGCGGATTGGCAATGCTCTTGAAGCGAGGGTCTTGAAGCGCCTTGTACACCGCTTCCGCCTCCTCGTAGCGATGCGCCATATACAGTGTGAAGCATTTGGTGTCGAGCAGACGGTATTCGCGCAGCAGCAGGTTGCGGTCCTTCAGCTGCGACAGCCCCTCGTCGAGCACAGCAAGCGCCTTGTCGTAGTTGTCGAGATAGCGATAGCAAATCGACAGGTTGGTGTAGATGTTCTCGAGGTCTTGGTCGGGGTGGTCGCGTTTGGCAATCTCGAGCGCCATCTCGTAGAATTTAATAGCCTCCACCTCGTTGTGCAGAATGCGGTAGTAGTTGCCGTAGAGCTGATAGCACAGATATCGGCCGTAGCCGTCAAACATGGTGTTGGCGTCGTGCTCCATGTTTTTGATGTGCTCAACCGCCACAGGGAAGTTGCCCTTGTTCATATAGAACGTGGCTTGCTCCTTGCTGGCATAGAAATAATATTGCGGATAGTTGTATTTCAGCGCCTCGGCACGCACCCTCTCGGCTTGCTTATCGAGGAATTTTGCATCCTTTGAAAATTGGGCATACTTCAACGGCGTGCACAAAATTGCCACCTGTGCCTTCCTGTCGCCCAACTTCACCGCCACGGCGTAAAGCGAATCGGCAAGCGCCACACATTTGGGCGAGTGACCCATTCGCTGCAGACGCATGAAATCGCTGTACAAGCTGTCGGAAATCTTATATGGATTGTTTTGCGATAGTGCCACAAAGCCACTGGCTAATAGTGATATTAGCAATCCGCAAATTAGCCTTGACATAATTGGTGATTTACTATTCATCATTAGGCACTTCTAAATAATATAGCAATCTTAATTTTTTGCAAATATAGTCATAGCAATTTGGGCGCATGGTTAAAATCTGTTAATTTTTATACTGTGTAGTGTAATTTCTTCAACTCGAACGCACAAGCCAAAAATATATTTTTGCCTCGCACCCCTTTGATTGCCCGATTAATGCTTCTTTCAAGTTGATGCTACTGAATGACAATCCGATAACTATTCAAGCCACCCATTATGCCCCAACCGCCACTAATGTTCGATGGGAAGAAAGTGTTTTCCTCGTAAGTGGTATCGTCGGCGATGCGATAGCGTTGATAGGCTTTCAGATAGTAGTACAGCAGTTGTGTGATTTGCTGTAGCTCGAGCACGACAATTGGTTTGAGCCCATACATAGTGTCATGTTGGTTATCAACAACTTTGCGCGGACGCACAGCTATTGTGACAGTGTTGTTATTCTCGCTCAGGCGGCTGTCGTCGAACACATTGCTGAAGTGAGCAGGCCACCAGTAGTAAGCCTTGTCGATATTTGAATCATAGAACACCGGCGAGTCGCTGGTGAAGGCATCGTGGTGAACGATATCGGTGTCTTTCACAGGTGAACCTTGATAGGTGGAACGTGCCTTCAGCCGATAGAAGTTGCGACTGCCGGAAGGGTCCTCGATATGCAAAGTTATGTAGAGCAACGAATCCTCAGCCCAGCCTTGAGTATACCATGGCTTGCCATTATAGTATTCAACTGGCGTTTTGCTGTATTGTTTTTTTGCGTCGACAACCGACATCGATACTTGCTTCGGCACCTCAACTTTCGACTCGGCTTTTCGTCCGTCGAATGTCGACACATTCAAATGCAATGTTTCGCCAGCCATAGGTGTGTAGTTTGAGGTATAACTCATTGTCAGTTGGTTATATGTCATGGGCATTTGTTCGCCCGAGCCATTAGTGAGCATCACTGTTGCATTGTCAATAATGCTGCGACACAAATCTTGGCTGTTGTCGTCATCAATGTTTTGCACTTGGTCAAGGTCAAGACCGATTTGCCCAAATAGATAAGATGTTGCAACAATTGCTGTGAACGTAGAGTCGGGTTGGGCAATAGCATGTACCACCAATGCTGGCTTCTCGTCGGGGTCATTAATGTCAATTGTGGTTTCGCAACTTGTTAACATTGCAGCGTGGCAAATCACGATAGCGATTAATATGTGAGTGATGAATTTCATAATGCAAATATGCTGATTAAAAGATTAGAGAGTATTTTACAGATGGCATAAATGGCAACAAACACAAGCCTTTGAGCACCAATTTATTGTCTTTGTATCCATAGCTCACGCTTGACACATTTTTGCGGTTGTAGACATTGTAAATCGATAGTGAAATGCGACTCTCAACAGGCAAATGTGCCAAATGGTGGAATATGTGATAGTTGAAGCCAAGGTCGAGGCGATGAATTGCCGGCAGCACAAAGCAATTGCGTTCGCGATAGTTGCTGACAAGCATAAATTGCTGGAAGAACGATGGCTTGTCGGTCCACGCCGATGCATTGTTCACTTTGTCATCGCCCCAATAGCCGCCAACAAACTTTGAGATGTCGAGATACTCATCGAGGTTTCCGGCATAAAACAGGGCTGTGCTGATGTTGCCGCGACGTCCGGTCTGATAGGTCCAACCAAGCGAAACATCAAATTTTTTGCTGAATGAATGCATCAACATCAGGTTGAAGTTGTGACGGCGGTCGTTGTTAGCATAGAACTCCTTGCCGCCATTAAGCTCCATATCCCTACGGTTGAATGTGTTGAGCGATTTACTCCATGTGTAACTTATCCAACCGGTGGTGTTGCCCAACTTTTTCTCAAGCATGAGTTCTGCTCCATAACTTTTGCCATTGCCCACAGCCACTAATTGTTGCCAATCAGACAATTGAGAGGCATAAGAGGCACCTTCAACGTAGTCGAGCAAGTTGTCTATGGTTTTGTAATATCCCTCGATAGCGAGATAGAAATTATGAGGCAATTGCCACTCGTAAGCTAAGGCGTATTGGTTGCTTTTGCTCAATGGAATAGAAGCTGTCACTGGCACCCAAAGGTCGCTGGGCATCACCAAATTGCTGCTACTGAGCAAGTGGTTGGCTTGCGACATGCGTGAATAGGAAACTTTTACAGCCATTTTGTCCCCAAACTTAAACCGTGCGTTCACGCGTGGCTCTACGGAGTGATACGTCTTGCCTGTAACGCCGTAGAGCATATATCGCACACCTATGTTTGTGCTAAACCATGGCAAGAGCTTCATATCGTCCTCGGCATACACCGATAATTGCTTCACGTTGCGAGTTTTGCCAACAGTTTTATTATTTATTTCCTTATCCTCAACAAAGCTGTTTCGGTCAGAGTCCCAAAATCCTTTATATCGTAATTCATATAAATCTACTTGTGGATTGTAATGCACATACTCTGCTTTCAAGCCCCAACGCACTTCGTGGTTGTGCCAAGCGTTGAGCAGATAGTCGGTTGCAAGATATGCATTTTGAATGGCTGAGTGATAGTTCATTGTGGAGCTATATTGCCGTATGGCTTGATAGTCGCGTTGCGCCTGACCACCCAAAATGTAATTTTCGGTGTAAGCAGCGTCGGTTTGCTCTTGTTCGTGCTGTAATTTTGAGCTGAATGAGCTGTATCCGGCTTGCACCGAGCCCTCGAGCCGCGATGAATAGATGCGATGCCATTTGAGCGATGCCAACATATTGCCCCAATTACTATCAGAACTGTTGGCAAGTCTACTCTCGCTATAGGTGTCTTGCTGTGGAGCATCACTTTCATACATGGTGCTTCCGTTATTGTTGTTTGAGTTAAATACCGATGGTGTTGGCTTGGTGTTGTCGACATCTCGGCCAAAATAGAACAATGCCGAAATGCTGTTGGTGTTGTTGGCAATGTGTGTAAGCTTCACCGTCGCATCGTAATAGTTAAGTTTGGCATATGGATTCACCAAATTGGAATTGTCAGAAACGTTTTCGAGAACGGGACGCATAATTAGGTTGAAATAACTGAGACGACCAGCTGCATTAAACCATGTCTTGCCTTTTTGTATAGGACCCGTAATCTGAAAGTTTGATGACAAGGTGCCTATACCCACTTGCCCATGATATCGTGTAGGGCATCCGTTTTCAACGCCAACATCTACTACACTTGACAGCTGACCTCCAAAACGTGCAGGAAAAGCCCCTTTATAGAAACACACATCTCTCACCATGCTTGCATCGACGGCTGAAGTGAATCCTCTCAAGTGCTCGGCATGATAAATGAGTGTGCCGTCGAGGGTAATCATATTTTGGTCATAACGTCCGCCTCGCACCATGATTCCCGATAACCCATCGTTGGCGTTTTGCACTCCCGGTAGCCGCTGCAAAGCCTTCAGCACATCCGTCTCGCCCATTAGAGTTGGCATGTTGTTTATTATGTCGGCTGATATATAGTGAGCACTCATCTGTGCAGTGTTTAGTCCTTCAATTGTGTTGTTTTGTCCTAATACCCAATATAAG
>JBJECZ010000189.1:0-3734 GCA_051871555.1 Muribaculaceae bacterium
GCGGATTCTTTTCGCTGCTATATTATATTAGGCGCGTAGTTGCGGATTTGAGGTTCTACTTTTGTCGGCAACAAAAGCTAACGAAGGCATTTGCAGTAACAGTCTTACGCCTAATTCTAAATCGTCCCACACCATTTGCGAGGGGTCCCATCCTCCCACATTCACAAAACATTTGCGGCGGGCAATATATCGCTGAGTTGCCATCGTGCCATGAATCAAATGATTGGCAAAAAAATCTTTTTCAAAATATGGCAACTGACGCATCTTCCCATCAACTTGCTTAAGCGTCACACGGGTCAATATAATCTCGGCATCGGGATACTTCTCCACAGCCCGCGCATACGATTCAAGCAAATCAGGAGCCATAATATCGTCGCTGTCGAAAAACATCACCCACTCAGTGGTGGCCTCTTGCAGGCCACAATTCCGAGCCGCAGCTGCGCCTCGACGAGTTTCCTGCAAAACCGTCACCTTGAAATCGTCAGACTGGTGACGTTTCTTAAATTCAAGCAGCACTTTAAGGGTGTTGTCCTGAGAATTATTGTCTACCAGAACCAAATTTATCGGACGAAGTGTTTGAGCCACAATCGAATCGAGGGTAGCACCAACTAAATGAGCGCGATTATAAACCGGGACAATTATCGTTATATCCATTCTGCCTATATTTTACATCGTTAATTTTGTAAATTTACTAATAATTTATCACAATGCGGCAAAAAAGCCTTACATTTACACCGCAAAACAAAATAAACGCCATTATTTCACCAATGAAGATATTGTTTTTAGGCGACGCAAGCAATCTGCACCACACACTTGCAACGGCGCTACGCGCAATGGGGCATCATGTGGTGCTCATGAGCGACGGCTCGCGCTGGATGGACACCAATCGCGACATCGACTTGACCCGCGGTTGCGGTCTGGGCGGCTCGCTGCGCTATGTGGCAAGGGTGTTGAGCCTGCTGCCAAGCATACGCGGCTACGATGTGGTGCATTTGGTGAATCCGGTGTTTTTAGACCTTAAACCTGGCAAAGTGAAATTGGTGTTCGACTTTCTATGCCGGCACAACCGCAGCATATTCCTCTCGGCGTTAGGCAACGACCACGATGTGGTGAAAGCCTACCTCGAGGGCAACGTGCTCAACTACAGCGAATACATGCTCGGCCACACGCCAACGCAATACCTTGCCTCACACGAAGCCGCAGTCGAACAACGCGACAGTTGGCTTGCACAAACTATGGAGCATTTCCATAGGCACTTCATCAGCCGCATCGACGGAGCCGTGGCTTGCCTATATGAATACTACAAAATATACAATTCCATCATCCCCGACAAGCTGGTTTACGGCGGCATTCCCATAAACACACAAGAACTTAAGCCACATTTCATCGAAACCGAACCTGCAAAGGTGCGTTTCTTTATCGGCATGCAGCGCAATCGAAGCATATTCAAAGGCACCGACCGACTGCTTGCCGCGGCAAAAGCCGTGACCGAGCAAATGCCTCATCTTTGCGAGCTTGATGTGGTGGAGAATCTGCCTTACAACGAGTATATAGAACGTATGCTTGGAAGCCATGTGATTCTCGACCAACTCTACTCCTACACGCCCGCAACCAATGCGCTCATTGCCATGGCACAAGGCTTGGTGGCTGTCAGCGGTGCCGACCACGAGTTTTACCGTTTCATTGGCGAGGAGCACTGTCGACCGATTGTGAACGTGTCGCCGCTCATCGAGGGCGATATCGAACAAAAACTGCGCTGGATTGTTAATAATAAAACACAGTTGCCCACACTGAGCCGCATGAGTCGCGAGTTCGTAATAAAGCACAACGACAGCCATGTGGTGGCGCGCCGACACATTGATTTTTGGAACGAAATTCTCACGAAAAAGCAAAATTTATGACTCTGGAAATACTAATATGCACCATCGACGAAGGCATCAACCGCGTGGCTGACATGCTGCTGCCGCAAACGCCCGGATTATGCTATCTGGTGTCGTGGCAACAGACCGGCAAGGTGGCATCGTTGGTGCCTGCCGAGTTGCGGCGCTCCGACGTGCGTGTATTCACCCTGCAAGGCAAAGGGCTGAGCCGCAACCGCAACAATGCCTTAAGGCATGCCAAAGGCGACATCTGCTTGATTGCCGACGACGACCTCGTGCTGCTGCACGATGGGCTGAGGGCATTAGTAACCACTTTTGAGCAGCATCCTCAACTCGATTTAGCCACTTTCCGCTACGATTCTGAAAGCGACAACAAAACCTACCCCGACCACGAGTTCGACCTACATAGTTTCCCTAAAAACTACTTTATTACATCTTTTGAAATCGCATTCCGGCGCACATCGGTGCAAAGCAGATTATGGTTTGATGAGCATTTCGGACTTGGAGCGCCTGTGCTTGGCGCCTGCGAAGAGAGCGTGTGGGTGCACGACGCCCTGGCAATGGGCATGCAAGCCCGCTTCTTCCCCATCACCATTGCCACGCACAACCATCCCACCACTGGCATACGATGCGCCTCCAAACCCGAAGTGGTGATGGCAAACGGCGCATACCTTTACATCGCAAAACGCCACGACCACATGCTGCTTCGAGCATTGCTTATGGCTTGGCGAGTGAGCCGCAAAGGCGACGTTTCGCTGCCCAAGGCTCTGAATTGGGTGATGAAAGGCATCGACTATGCCAAGAGCCTGCCACGCCCTGCCCAACCTTGAACCGCATTTTTTTGCCCCTTAATTTTTGTATTCAGCAATAAACCGATTAACTTTGCGTAGCAAGGCGGCGCAAACCGTCGCCATTTACCGTCTACTAAACATCCTATTACGAATGAATGCATTAAAACTCCTCAAGATTGAGCAAATAGTGTGCTTGCTTCTTATTTTCATCAATGTGGTTATGCTGGCTCTTGGGCTGGCAAGCGGTGTGATGAGCAGCATTATCGCCCCGCTCATTGGCATCATCATCCTTGTTGTGTTATATGTGATTCTTTGGCAACAAGCGGCAAAAGTGAAACGCATGCAGCGCGAAAACGAAAATAAGCAGCAAAAACACTAACATCATAACAAAACACCCCTATCACTATATGGCAGAAATGATGAGTTGGGACCGATTGATTTGCGACAAGCGACTCGGTCTGGAGCACTATCACGACAAAGAGAAATCAGGAATACGCAGCGACTTCCAGCGCGACTACGACCGTCTGGTGTTTTCGTCGCCGTTCCGCCGGTTGCAAAACAAGACGCAGGTGTTTCCTCTGCCGGGAAGCATATTTGTGCACAACCGCCTGACTCACAGTCTTGAAGTGTCGTGCGTGGGCCGTTCGTTGGCGCGCGAAATTGCCTTGCAGCTGCGCAAGAAATATGCCGAAGAGCCTTGGGTGGACAAACTCGACCACATCGACTCGATTGTGGCTGCCGCCTGTCTGGCTCACGACTTGGGCAATCCGCCTTTCGGCCACAGCGGTGAGAAAACCATTGCCGCATATTTCTCCGAAGGTCCCGGACAAGAATTGCAGTCGCTGCTCACTCCGGCGCAATGGACCGACCTCACCCACTTCGAAGGCAACGCCAACAGCTTCCGATGGCTGGTGCACCAGTTCAAAGGCCGCAGGCAAGGCGGCTTTGCCATGACCTACAGCATGCTCATGTCGATTGTGAAATATCCGTTCTCATCGATGCACGCCTCGGAGAAAGGCAAATTCGGCTTTTTCACCACCGAAAAGGACATCTTTTGCAAGGT
>JBJECZ010000190.1:0-56491 GCA_051871555.1 Muribaculaceae bacterium
CCGATCTTCTCAACATTCACCACACTTACGCTTTTAATGGGTGTCGTGTTTCAACTTCCGATTATTTCCTTTTTTATGGCAAAAATGAGGCTTATATCTGCAAATTTACTGACCATTTACCGCAAACATGCTATAATATTGATAATGTTAGTAGCAGCAATTATTACACCACCTGACTTGATGACATTAGTTTTGGTAACACTTCCGCTCTATATGCTATACGAAGTAAGCATCTGGATTGTCCGATGGGTTAATCCAAACTATATCGAAACTCAACAAGAATAATCATATCGTCACGGCATACATCCACCAAAAAAATCTGACGAAAGGTGATGTCAGTTAATGACGAAGATGTAGGCGGCGAGGGCGGCGTAGGACAGCCACACCATCCACATGAGCACGTTGCTCACTTCGCGACGGTCGGGCCGGGTGAAATATGCCATACCGAGCATGCCGAACACATACACCGGAAACCACGTGAGCACAAACGCCTGGGTGCCTTCAACCTTGCCTGCCATTTGCTGATAGACATACAGCCACATCACCACCGGCAAAACGCTCAGTAGTACCAGCATCTTGAACCACAACGGGCGTTTTTGTTTATTGTCTTGTTCCATATCATTGATTGTTTATAACACAAAATTACAACTTTCGCGGCAATAATCGGTGCTTGATGCCATTCGATGCACATTTTATGCACTTTTCAGCCTGTCGCACGGACGTGTATAAGGATTTTTGACTGAAAAATTGCATACACCGTGATTTATTCACTACTTTTGCGTCATACTAAATAAAGAAATCACTTCAATTAGAATTACTATGTTAATACGCAACGAAAAACCATCAGACTATCGCGCAGTGGAAAACCTCACTCGCAAAGCATTCTGGAACGTGTATCGCCCTGGATGCACCGAACATTTTGTATTAAACCGCTATCGTTCTAACCCCGATTTCATTCCTGAGCTCGACCTGGTGATGGAGGAAGACGGCAAACTCATTGGACATGTGATGTTTTCGCATGCCACATTGGTGAAAGCCGACGGCTCGCAAATGCCCGGTTGGACTTTCGGACCCATAAGCATAGCGCCCGAATATAAACGCAAAGGATATGGGCTGAAGCTGCTCACTCACGCCATTGACAAAGCGCGCGCCATGGGCATAGGCATGCTGTGCATGGAGGGCAACATCGAATTCTATCGTCACGCAGGCTTTGTGACGGCAAGCACTCTTGGGCTGCATTATCACGACACGCCCGATGACGAGGCATCGTTTTTCCTCGCCCAAGAACTCATTCCCGGCTACCTCACCGGCGTGGAAGCCACCTACACCCCGCCCAAAGGGTATTTTGTAGCCGACGACATGCCCGAAGAGTTTGCCGCCTACGATGCCACGTTCGAGCCAAAAACGAAGCATCTGCAGCCCGGTCAGCTGCCACAACTGTGCCAAAGCTGCGGTATGCCGCTTTCAAGCGAAACCGACTGCGGCACCGAGCTCGACGGAAGCATCAACTTCGATTACTGTAAATATTGCTACGACAAGGGCGAATTCAAGCAGAAACTGAGCATGGAGGGCATGGTGGAGCACTGCATGCAGTTTCTCGACGAGGTGAACCGCTTCATGCCCACACCGCTGACGCCCGACGAATACTCAGCCATGCTGCACAAAGTGTTGCCGGCGCTAAAACGCTGGCGCAACCGATAATCATCAGAGAAATTTATAAAACAACATTATATGAAAGAGATTCTGTATATTTTGCTTGAGCCATTCGCCGAGCACGAAATAAGCTATTTGTCGCAGGCTGTCACCACCAGTGAATATGGACCACGCACCGACGCCAAATATTGCAACCGCTTTGTGTCGCCTACACTCGACGCAGTGTCATCGGTTGGCGGAATGAGAATGCAACCCGACTATTCGTTTGCCAATGCACCGCACGACTATGCCGCGCTGGTGCTGATAGGCGGCTACGGATGGGCCACACCACAAGCCGAAGAGGTGGTGCTGATGGTGGCTGAAGCACTGAAGCGTAAAGTGCCTGTGGGCGCCATCTGCAACGCCGCCTCGTGGATGGCAAAGCACGGATTCCTTAATGGTGTTAAGCACACCGGCAACGGCATCGACCAACTGAAACAGTGGGGAGGAGCTAACTACACCAACGAGAGCGGATATATAGCCACGCAAGCAGTGAGCGATGGCGGCATAGTCACCGCCAACGGCACTGGGCACCTCGAGTTTGCCCGCGAAATGCTTCTGCTGCTTGCCGTCGACGAGCCTCAAATGATACATCGCTTCTTTGCGTTCTACAATATGGGCTTCACGCAGCTGATGGCGCCCAAACCACGTTTCCGATTCAACACCGTGGGGCTGTTCACCACCGACAACGCCGCCACCGTGAAGTTCTACACCCAGACATTCGGGTTCACCACCGACTGGGATGGCGAAGCGCCAAACGTGGAGATGCATCTGGGCGACATGCGCATCATCCTTTATCCACGCGATGCATTCGAGCAGATGACACAGCAGAAATACACCTATCCGCAAGGCTTCAACGGCACCATGGAACTTGCCATCGACGTGCCTTGCTTTGCTGACGTCGACAAGGAATATGCCCACGCCCTCAGTCATGGCGCAACGTCGGTGATGGCACTAACAACCGAACCTTGGGGACAACGCACCTGCTACGTGGCTGACCCAGACGGCAACCTCATTGAAATCAATTCATTCAACAAGGGCTGAGCAAAGTTTCGACCTTTCCGAACGGATGGGGCGGCGATGGATGGCAAGCGTCTGTTTTTTCACACTTTGCAGACGTTTCGTCCGCTCGATTTTTGAGATTAATGTTTTTTGAATTTTACCCTAATTTTTATATAGCTAATAATCAGCATTTTAAAATATTTGTAATGATTTCATATGTTAAATATAATGTTAATTTAAATTAATTCATTATTAAACACCAAAAAACATTTGGTCATGGCGAATTTCGGTTATACCTTTGTGGTACAAAAAGCGAAAATAATAATTAGGTCAATAAGATTACCAAAATCTTAATTTATTAGATTGAAAGCACAAATACCGAATACGGGCAAGACGTGATGTCTTGCCCTTTTCAGTTTTTATACCCTAAGTGACAGCACAATAGCAGCGCATGCGCCTTAGAGTCTGTTTCATAGCAATGTGTTAACATGCGCCTTAGAGTCAAAAGTCATTTTTGCTGCAATATATGGCGATAACGCAAACTTTTTTGTAACTTTACGGCACATAAAGCCTTTTTAACCGATAATTCACTCAAACAAATATCCAAATGTTATGAAAACCCTAAAAACTATCATCTCGGTTTTAGCAACTGGAGCAATCATGAGCGCTTGCAGCCCAAAGGTGACAGCGCCGCAAGCCATCGGACCGTTGCCATCGGAGCATCAGCTCGAGTGGCACAAAATGGAGACTTACGCATTTATTCACTTCGGACTCAACACCTTTGCCGACAAAGAATGGGGCTACGGCGACACGCCAGCATCGGTGTTCAACCCATCGAACCTCGACTGCGAGCAATGGGTGCGCACCATCAAGGCCGCCGGCATGAAAGGCGTGATAATCACCACCAAGCACCACGACGGGTTCTGCCTATGGCCTACACAGCTCACCGAATACTGCATTCGCAACACACCATATAAGCAAGGCAAGGGCGACCTGGTGGGCGAGCTGCGCGCCGCCTGCGACAAATACGGACTGGAATTAGGACTGTATCTCTCGCCTTGGGACCGCAACTCGGATGTATACGGCACACCCGCATACGTGGAATACTACCACAAGCAAATCGAAGAACTCACCACACGCTACGGCAAGGTGTTTGAGTTCTGGCTCGACGGTGCTAACGGCGGCGACGGATACTACGGCGGCGCACGCGAGATGCGCACCATCGACCGCCGCACCTACTACGATTTCCCGAAAATATTCGCCCACATACTCAAAAACCAGCCACAAGCCATCATCTTCAGCGACGGCGGTCCCGGCTGCCGCTGGGTGGGCAACGAGCGAGGCGAGGCAAGTGCCACCAACTGGGCATTCCTGCGAGGCGATGAAGTGTATCCCGGCTACCCCGACTACACCACGCTGCAATACGGCCACACCGACGGAACACACTGGATTCCAGCCGAATGCGACGTGTCGATTCGTCCGGGTTGGTTCTTCCACGAAAGCGAGAACTCCAAGGTGAGAAGCGCCGAGAACCTCGTGAACCTCTACTACAAGAGCGTTGGACACAACGCCAACTTCATCCTCAACTTCCCCATCGACAAGACAGGACGCATACCAGCCACCGACTCGATTAACGTGTGCAAGATGCGCCAGATTCTCGACACCGAACTTGGCAACAACATCCTCAAAGGCGTGAAGCCGCAAGCAAGCAATAGCCGCGGCGGCCGTTTCGGCGCAGCTGCCACCACCGACGGAAATGGCGACACCTACTGGGCAACTGCCGACGATGTGACATCGGCAACCATTCAATTCGACATTCCACGCCAAAAGGTGAACCGCATGATGCTTCAGGAATACATAGCCCTGGGGCAACGCGTGCAAGAATTTGTGGTTGACTATCGCGACGCACAGGGCAACTGGCAGCCAGTGAACGCAGGCGAAGAAACCACCACCATCGGCTACAAGCGCCTGCTGCGCTTCCCTACGGTGGAAACCGACGGCTTGCGCATCACCATCGTCAAGTCGCGCGCATGCCCTTGCATTGCCAACATCGAGGCTTACTACGGCGGTGCCGGCAGCGACAAGCAGTATGTCGACAACAGCAACAACTTCAAGTCGGTGAAATTTGAATTAACCACACAAGCCGACCGCTTCGTAATGGACCTCGGCGGACAGCGCGAAGTGAACACGCTGCACTATCTGCCCGATGCCGACGGCATGATTGCGCAATACGAAGTATATGCAGGCGACACTCCCGAAACCGCCACTACGCTCGTGAAGAAAGGCGAATTCTCGAACATCAAGAACAACCCGATTGTGCAGACCCTGCGCTTTGCACCCGTACGCGCTAAAGTGATTGTGCTGAAAGCCACACGAATGATTGAGCCAGGCGAACCGGTGAAAGCCAAACGTCTGGGCATCGAGGTGCTCTAAGCCGCCGCACGAACAGCATTCTCATACACACAGCACGCCCACCTTGCTGCTGTGATGGCAAGGTGGGCGCGTTATATATTTTGCCCAGAGGCGTCAATGCCCTCCAGAAACGGCTCTTTTATTTGCGGGTGAAATCGGAAGGGAAGCTCACCGGTGTTGCAACCTTGTTGCCGATGCGCAGGCGCAACCAAGTGTCGAAGCCACGCACACCCTCGGTGAGCACAATCACGCGGGCACCGTTGTCGCCAGGAATGTCGTGATACTCGGTGTGTCCGCCCGAGAATCTGCCGTAGGCAAGCGCCATGCCTTTCCAGCTGCACACATAGTCGTTCACGTGGTCGTGACCGGCAAACACGCCCATCACATCGCGTCCGAGCAGCATGGCAGAGAACAATCCCGTGTTGATTTTCGGGCAACAAGGCGCCTCCTTGCGTATGCCCATAAGCAAAGCGCAGGCATCGGAAGCCGCAAGGGCATATTCAGGCAACGGAATGTGCATGAACGCCAGCGAAGGCAGCGGCGAACCACCGTTGGCAGCAGTGTAGCGAGCACTCTCCGAGCGATACCACGCAATCTGGTCGTATTTAATCCAATCGTAGCCGTCGGTGAGGTCTTTTTGCTGCGAATACTGATGCGAATCGAACACATAAAGCACAGCAGCATCCTTCGACGCGTCGTCAGCCGATTTCACAGTGAGCGTATAGTTGGTGGTGCCCGACAAGCCGTCGACAGTAGATGTCAAGTTGCCCGGCAACGAGCTAACATAGTCGAGAATCTGCTTTGGCGTCCAATCGCTTTCGGCATCGTGATTGCCCAGCGTGATGGCAAACGGCAGGTGGCGGTCGATGATGGGCTTGAGCGTGCGGTCGAGGCACGTTTTGGCAGGAGTGCCATAGATTATGTCGCCTGTGACAATCACCAAGTCGGGCCGCTCGGCATCGAGGGCGTTGGCAATGTTTTCGGCAGCAATCTCCGAGTTGGCATCACCCGGGCGCCAATGCACATCGGTGAACTGAACAATCTTAAACTTGCCCTTGGCATCAAACCGCAACTGGGCACCCACAGGCACAGCCATCATAACAATCGCAAAAAGCGCAACTACACGCATCGTAAATCGGTTCATATTAGCATTATTATGGAGTAATTCAATAATGCAAAGATAGGCATTTTTGTGCCATCGCGAGCATCATGCGCAAAAACAACCAATAATGATGCAATTTCGACCACTTGCAAGCACCCAAAGTTTTATAACTTTGCACATTGCAGTATTTTCAACTAAGCAATCTGATGGCACGACGAATAATCACATTGATATTGACCATTCTGGCATTCACACAATTGTCGGAAGCACAAATCTATTACGACAGCAACCACAGCAAATTCAACTCCGACAGCATACGTCGCGAATTCGACAAAGGTCCGTATTTCACGCTGTTCAAGGACAACTATTTCACTGCCGGCATTCCAATTGGGCAGAAAATCACAGGCGACAACTCCGACGTAAAGTTTCAGGTGAGCATCGCACAGCGCCTCACCAAAAGCACCCTTCCCTTCAACACCTATCTGTTTCTTGCCTACTCGCAGAAGTGTTTCTGGAACGTGTTTCAAGAGTCGCTGCCGATGCGCGACCTCAACTTCAATCCGGGCATCGGACTGTCGAAACTGCTGATTGTGAAAGGCAAACTCATTGGCAAACTCACGCTGATGATTGAGCACGAGTCGAACGGGCGCGACGGCGACGATTCGCGTTCGTGGAACCGCATATCGTATGGCGGCAACGTGTTTCTCACGCCAAACCTCATGATTCACGCCAAGGCATGGATTCCGATAGTCGACGGCGAGAACAACAAGGACCTGCTCGACTACGCCGGGCTGTTTCAGAGCGGACTGCAAATAACCTCCGACAACAAGCGCTGGGGATTTGCCATCACCATGGTTAAGCGCAAGGGCTGGCGCCTCAGCTACAACACTATCGTCGAAGCCAACTATCGCCTGTTCAAAAACGAGAACCAATATTTCTTCATACAATATTACAACGGCTACGCCGAAGGTCTGCTCGACTATAATAAGTATCACTCGCGCCTGCGCGCGGGACTGGTGATTAAGCCCAATTTCTTCAGCGACTATTAATAGGCCGCTTTTTCCACGCCACGGTCAAGAGGCTCACACCCACATCTGCCACAGCTCAGGCCTTATTGCATTGCTCGGCGTGGGCAGCCTGAGCCACCTGCTCGTTGTAGAAACGGGCATAGATGCGGCAGGCACTCTCCACCATCTTCACGCACGGACGGCTGCGATAATACTCGGCAGAGCGTTCCGAAGGCTTCGGCGGCTCCACAATGCCGGCACGCAAGCCCAGCAAATCGGCACACACCATCGACCCGTTTTCGGCGGCAAACTCCTTGCCCAGACGCTGCACAGCCGCATAGTTGCATGTGCGCGATTCCAAATCGTTGGCAGCAGCCGACGCCGTCTGCAGCCCAGCCAGCATGAACATGCCACTGCACGCCCCGCAAGTCATGCGCAAACGTCCCATCCCGCCGCCAAACGACGACGACAGCTTCATGTAATTCTCGTCCAAGCCGTAAACATCGGCAAATGCCGCCACTACAGCCTGCGAACAGTTGTACCCATCCAGAAATTTCTTAATCCCCAATGCCGCTCTCTCTTCGACATCGAGCGCCTTAGTTTGCTTAGTATTCATGACAATTACTTCTTTTTTTTATTCGTGTTTGATATTGCAAATATAACGAATTTTTCGCCTCGACGGTCAGCCCGATTCAAAATTAATTCTTATATACCTCCCGAATGAAAACACTCCCACTTTTGCCAATTCTTCAAAAAAAATAAACTTTTTCACATTTGACGCAACTATTTGATTATTTCCGTTGTTCTTATATTAAGACTTAAATAACTATATTTCAGCAAGATTAAGCAACTTTGCATTATATAATAATTAATCTTAATTGTTAATTTTTATATTAATATTAGTTATAGAAGATTTAATTTTATGTTACATTTGTGTTACAAAACAAGAAAAATTAAAGAAAAATCGAAAAAAAGAGCAAAAATATTTGACATTAGCAAAACTATGCCCATATCTTTGCACTACTTGATTTTGGATTTTTATATGACCTAATTATTATTTGACCTAAATTATGAGACTTTCTATTTTTTCTATTATTGCTGCGTGCAGCGTATTGTCTGCTGCAACAATTCAAGCAGAGCAAATCAACGTTGCTGAGGCACAAAACAATGCTCAGCACTTTCTTTCTGCAAACCGTAAATCACTCAAAGGACAATCATCGAGAACTTCAGAACGCTTGACTTTGGCATACACCGCCCAAAGCAATTTCAACGAAGACGAAAATTGTTACTATGTATTTAACCGCAGCAACGGCGGCTTCATCATTGCCGGAGCCGACGATTGCGCACAACAAGTGCTCGGCGTGGTTGACGATGGCAACTTCGACCTCGAAAACATGCCGGAAAACATGCGCTGGTGGCTCAACCAATACACCGACCAAATCAGCAACGCCATGCTCACCCGCAGCACCTCTTCCGGCGAACTGATTGCAACAAGCAACCTGCTCACATCCACCGGCACCAACACAAGCACTCGCACCAGCGTGCCAACAATGTGCCAAACCAAATGGGACCAAGGCACATATTACAACAACATGTGCCCCGAAGACAACGGCGTGCACTGCTACACCGGATGCGTGGCAACTGCTCTTGCCCAAGTGATGAAATATCACAACTATCCCGAAGCAGCCACCGGCACTCACACATTCTACACCTCGGGTGCACAACAAATCACCGTTGACTACTCTGAAGGCGGCGCTTACGACTGGGCAAACATGCCTGTGCAGCTCACCAGCGAAAGCAGCGAAGCCGAAGTGAACGCCGTGGCTCGCCTGATGTATCACTGCGGATGCCTGGTGCAGACCGTCTACTACACCAGCGGCAGCGCTGCAAACATGACCAACATCCTCAAAGGTCTTCCTCAATTCATGGGATACTCTAAGGGCATCTCATATCGCGACCGCAGCTACTTCACCGACAGCCAATGGGAAGAAATCATCTACAACGAAATGATTAACCACCGCCCGGTGTGCTACTCTGGTGGCAACAACACCAACCGTCACGCATTCCTTTGCGACGGTTATAATGCCGACGACAACACTTTCCACTTCAACTGGGGATGGAGCGGCACAGGAAACGGTTATTTCAAGCTCACAGCTCTCGAACCGTTTGGACCGAACAGCTATTATGTTTACAACGACGAACAATGCGCCGTGATTGGCATTCAACCTCCTACAGGCAACGACAAATTCGACATGCCTCTCTTCACCAAAGGAAACCTCAACGGAAAAGTTCAAAGCAGCGTACTTTACCTCACATTTAAAGATGCCAATGACAAAAGCGTGCAATTCTCTTGCGTTGCCGACTATTGCAGCTATGCCGCCAAAGACCACTACAACAAACTCGGAGTCAAGCTCGTGAACGCCGAAACTCAAGAAGTGACAATTCTGGAACCATCCAGCTCTTACACCTACTACACCAACACAAACAGCGACGCCGTAACCTTCGGCAAGAGCTGGCCAAAAATCACCAGCTACATCAAAAACGGACAATCGTTCATAGCATCGCCCGTCTACAAAGACAACGAGGACGAGGATTGGAAGCCAATGAACTTCATAGAAGGTGCTATCAACGAAATCACTGTGACTCGCGACGCCCTCGATGGAACTTTCTCGTTTGCTCCAGTGCTCACCCCTGCCGACCTGCACATCGACGACGTAACCGTGGCTAAAGCAGTTGCCGGAAAGACTCTCGAAGCCGACCTCACCGTTAGCAACCTTGGACAAAGCGAATACGTTGGCGAACTTTCGGTTTCGCTCATCGATGCTCAGGGCGCCGAGGCAGCAACCTTCTCGCAAGACATCGACGTGCAAGGCAACACCACACAAAACGTGGCTGTAAGCGGCTCGCTCGCCAACATCTCAACCGGCAGCTACTCGCTGCGCGTAAACAACGAAAACGGCGAACAAGTAAGCACCCCCGAAACCAGCATCAACGTGAAGTCGCCTGTAATCACAGGCATCGACGAGGTTGAAAACCAAGCCGTCACCATCGAAGCCGACAACAACAACCTTTGGGTGAATGCCCAAGGCGAGGTTGAAAGCATAAAGCTCTACACCACCGCAGGCGTGCTCGTGGCATCGGCTCTCAACAGCACTTCAGTGTCGATTGAAAACGCATCTACCGGCATCTACGTTGCCAAGGTGGTGTGCAACGGCGAAGCAATCGTCAAGCAACTTCTCATCAAGAAAGACAATTAAAAAAATAAATATTCAAAATCAATTATTTAGTAAGTCACTTTTTAAGGTCATGTTCTAAGGAGAGATTTTTTTCAAAGAACTTGTTATAAACATTATGATTGTAAAAAAATTAGTAAATCCTTGAGAATGGAATCGACGGGCGGGCTGCGTGAGGCAGACTGCCCGTCTTCTTACTTTTTATATGTTCCAATTTGGTATCAAATCGCAACAAATCAATCAAAAAAAATCATCTCAATTGCAATATTTTGCGGAATTATGACTACTTTTGAATAGCAAAATCACAACTACAATGAAAAAACCAATCGTTTTCCTGATTCTCTTTACATCATTGGCTTTTGCCGCATCGGCAAAGCAGCTGAGCCAGCGGCAAGCATGCAGCAAGGCACAGCAATTTGTGCGCAGCAACTCGAGGCTGAAAAGCATCTCTGCCACCAATCTGCAACTGGCATACACACAGACCAACGATGCCGACAACAGCAACAGTCTGTATGTGTTCAACAACGCCGACAACGGGTTTGTTGTTGTGGCTGCCGACGATTGCGTCGATGCCATATTAGGCTACAGCGATACCGGAGCGTTCGACCCGCTGAACATACCGCCTGGCTTGCAGACAATGATGAACGAATACTCTAAAGAAATACGCTACGCCATCGACAACAACCTCTCGCCCGCAGAAGCATCTGCAACCGCCACGCGCACCAGCATAGCCCCGCTGCTGAAAACAAAGTGGGGGCAAAGCACACCGTTCAACAACATGTGCCCCGAAAACGGCAACGGCGGACGCTGCGTGACCGGATGCACGGCTACCGCCATGGCACAGGTGATGAAACACCACAACTGGCCGCCAACAGGCACAGGCAGCCACTCCTATAACACCCCAATAAATGGCGTGTCAACCGAGGTGTCGGCTGACTTCAGCACCGCCACCTACGATTGGAACAATATGCTCAACGTCTACGGCTCGGGAGCCACCGAGGCACAATGCAATGCCGTGGCGCAACTGCTCTTTCACTGCGGCGCATCCACCGACCTGGGCTACGGCACCACTTCGGGCGCTGCCACACTGAAGGTGCAAAAGGCACTTGCCAACTATTTCGGCTACGACAAGAGCATTAAATTCACCTTGCGCGAATTCTATTCAATTGAAGGTTGGAACGACCTCATTTACAACGAACTTGCCAACAACCGCCCGGTGCACATGGCTGGCTACAACCAAAGCGCCGGACACGCCTTTGTGTGCGACGGCTACGACAAGGACGGCTATTTCCACTTCAACTGGGGATGGTGCGGACTCGACGACGGCTACTTCAAGCTGTCGGCGCTCAACCCCACCGAACAAGGCATTGGCGGCAGCGAGGACGGATACAGCAGTGGCATAGAGATTGTGTATAACATCAAGCCCGACGAAGGCGGCAGCCCCACCATTGAGGGGGCTGTGTATGGCAACTTCCTGCCCGACGTCTACACCGTTGAGGCTGGCGTAGCACAAACCATCAATTTTGCCCTGACAGGTTATTTCACAGCAAACATCTACAGCACTTGGAACCTGATTAAGCTGGGCTTGATTGCCGTGAACAACGAAACCGCTGCCGAAACCTACATCAACAGCGACATCTACACCAACATCTTAACCGGCTACTACTATTCGCTGAACAACGGCATGAAAGTGTTATCGACCGATATACGACAAAGCCTCGGCAACGGCACCTATACGGTATATCCTGCCGTGTACGACTATTCATATAAACGCATCAACAAGGCATTTGTGCAATACGGCAGAGTGCCCTATCTCAACCTCGTGGTTGATGACGGTGCTTTGACATTCTCAGTGCCCGAGGAAATTGTTCCCACCAACCTAAGCCTCGCGAGCCTCACATTCAACACCCGGTTCTATAAAGGCAACCGCTACTCGGTTACGGCATCAATCAAAAACTCCGGCCGCGACTATTGCGCCCGTGTCTATCCCGCCATTTTCGACACCGACGGCAACCTGCTGGGCAAAGGAAAACCCGAAGTGTATGAAATAGCCACCGACCAAACAACCACCCACACGCTCGTCAGCGACATGCCGAGCGGAATCACAGCCGGAAACTACTATTTTGGCATGCTCGACAACAGCGGCAACCTCATTGGCGAAAAACAAGCCATCACCGTGAGTGAGGACAACGGACTCTATTCGCTGCAAGTGGGCATTTTCACTATAAAGAACTCTTATGCCGTGGATGCAGCCAACGTGCAGATGACAGCCAGAGTGACCTGCTCGGGCGGATATTTCAACGGCGCTCTCGACGCATACATCTTCCGTTACGGCGGCACCTCGATTTGCTACGCCAAGTCGGATGTGTTCGACCTCACTCCGGGCGAAACCAAGGTTATCAACTTCAACGTGCCCTTCCCCAAGGGCGAAGTGGGCGTGACATATCAAGCCGGCATTTTCAACTACAACCACAACCGCTGCGAAAAACTCACCGCGCTGAAAGACTTCACCGTGGCAGCAAACTCGGGCATCGACGACGTTGAAGCCGACGGCGCACTCGACATCTACCCCAACCCGGCAGTGGATGAGGTGACAGTGAAGTGCAACGGCAGCATAAGCCAAGTGAGCATCTACGACATGGCAGGCAAACAAGTGGCGCAACATCAGGCACAAGCCGGCGACGCATGCACCATCAACGTTTCGCACCTCACTCCGGGCGTATATGTGATGAAAATAGCCACCTCAAACGGTTGGGCAACCAAACGATTAATGAAGAAATAACCACCCTCATATTGAGGTGTTTTAAATCATAATAATTGTTAAAAGAATAGCCGAGAGCCACAAATATTATCAGGAAATCGGCTATTCATAAACTTTATTAATTACTTTTATAGCAGAATATTCAACAACAACAATAATTATTGCAAAAATGAAAAAATTTTTACTATTGATTGTTTCATTGGCATTTGCAACGCAATTGCATGCCGAACAAATCGGGGTAACCGAAGCTCAGGACATAGCTTACAAGTTCGCCCGCAAATCGGGCAGACTGAAAGCAGCCACAGACACCGATGTAAAGTTGGTTTACACCGAGAATGCCGACAACGGCAGCAATAGTTTCTACGTGTTCAACACCACCGGCAGCAGCTTCGTGATTGTGTCGGGCGAAAGCAACGCCGAGGAAGTGCTCGGATACAGCAACGACGGCGCGTTCGACCCCGCCAACATTCCACCGGCAATGCTCGACCTGTTCGACCAATATAAGAGCGAAATCAGCTATGCAGCCACGCTCGACATCGACGCCAATCCGGCATCTTCTGTGGTGCCTTCGCGCAAAGCCATAGCTCCGTTGTGTGCCACCAAGTGGAACCAAGGCGCACCGTTCAACAACATGTGCCCGATGTACGACGCATCTCAGCGCTGCGTCACCGGTTGCACCGCCACCGCCATGGCGCAGGTGATGAAATATCACAACCACCCAGCCAAAGGCACCGGCACTATGACATACACCCCAACCATCAATGGCACAGCAACTGAACTCTCTCTCGATTTCAGCCAAACCACTTTCGACTGGAACAATATGCTCAACGTCTACGGCTCAGGTGCCACCGAGGCTCAAAACAATGCAGTGGCAACGCTGATGTATAACTGCGGCGTGGCTTGCCAAATGAGCTACGGACTTTCGTCGGGTGCCACACACGCCAATGCTGCCAAAGGTTATGCCAGCTTTTTCAGCTACGACAAGAGTGTTCAGCGAGCATTTCGCAATTATTACAGCATTACGGGCTGGAACGACCTCGTTTACAACGAACTTGCCAACAATCGCCCGGTGCAATACGCAGGTTATAACTCCGAGGCAGGACACTCTTATGTGTGCGACGGCTACGACAAGGACGAATATTTCCACATCAACTGGGGTTGGGGCGGCATGTCGGACGGCTACTTCAAGCTCTCGGCTTTGACTCCTTCGAGCCAAGGTATTGGTGGCAGCAACGCCGGTTACAACGCCGGACAGGAGATAATCTATAACATCAAGCCCGACGAAGGCGGCAGCTATGCCTATGAGATGTGTTTCGGTGGCGAGTTCAGTACAACTACATCTTCTGTGTTGAAAACCAGCACCGGTACCGTATCGTTCAACTTCACAAATTTTTGCCTTCTGTCATCTAATCCCGACCCTGTTCGTATTATTTTGGGTGTGTATGCCGAAAACACTTCAACAAAACAGCGCACATTCATCAAATGCACCAATATCAATCAGCAGGTTTCCTGCGGATTGACATATTCCTACAGCGTGAGTTCATACAATGTGCAAAAAATAAATATTAGTGACCTGGCTGCTCTCAGCGAAGGCACCTATAAGCTCATTCCAGCCTATACCTTGCCCGCTTTAGAGATTACAGACGTTGCCAAAGTGATTTTTGGTGTTGCCGATTATTGCAACATGACCGTGGATGAATCAACCATCACCTTCAGCAAGCCTACTGTAGAGAAACCAATTCTTACAGTCGACGACATCACATTCAACTCGGAATTCTATGTGGGCAAAATGTATTCGGTAACAGCCACAATCACTAACAACGGCGGCGATTATTGCGACCTGATTTATCCAGTTATTGCCGACAGCAACCTCGCAACCGTAAAGATTGGCGACGGACTCATCTATTCGCTCCTCAAAGGCGAGACAGTTACCCACGACCTTATTGCAACCGTGGCGAGCGACCTCGAACCTGGCGACTACGAGTTCTTCCTCATCAACGCCTCAGGCGTTATAATTAGCGACCGATATCAAATAAGCGTCTCTACAGTTCCCGACGGTTACAGCATAAAAGCCTCGACGCCTGTGTTTGAAGGTGATATGAACAATATTGACAGCCGCAATATGGCTGTTACCACCACCATTTCGTGCGACGAAGGCTATTATGCCGGCACTATTTACGCTGTTTGGTTTGTTGATGGTTATAGCTTCGCGATGACAGAATCCGAAGTTCTTTTCATCGAAGCCATTAACTCAAAAGATATCACCTTACGAGCATCATTCGACAACCTCGACCTGAGCAAGAGTTACACTGTTGGCATATACAACTACGATAATGGGTGGAACAGACTCTCCAATTACGTTAATTTCAATATTGCAACCGGAATCGACGATGTTGCAGCCGACGGCAAGTTCAACATCTACACTAACGGCGACGTGGTGAACGTGACTTCGCCCGACAACATCAAGCGCATCGACATCTTCTCGCTCACCGGTCAGCAGGTGGCTAACCGCATGGTTGCCGACGGAGCCGGCGCAACAAGCATCGATGTTTCGAACCTCACTCCGGGCGTTTATGTGGTGAAAGTAATCACTGCAGGCGACACCCACGTTGAGCGCATAGTGAAGAAATAAGTATTCAACAATCTCATTCAAGAGTATGTTAAAAACACTGGCAATAGCAACAATGGCACTCGTGGCACTAAACGGATGCAAGGCACAGAAGGCTGGCAGCAACGCTGCCGACACTGTGCCCGACACCCAACTGATTGTCAACGAAATGCCGGTGCCTGGTGCCCAGCCAATAGCAAGCGCCATGCCGCGCGCCATAGTTTATCGCACCGTAGCCGACTATCGCGATAAGGTGCCGGTGAACATCGACCCGCGCACCGGAGCGATTATTAGCTACCCCGACCCGCGCGACCTGCACGCCGAGGCGATGCCGCTGCCTCTTGCCAACGGCTATCTGCTCGACCGTCGCGGCATCTCGCCATCGGTGGCTTTCACCTCGTTCACTTACGCCGAATATGCTGCACTTCAGACAGCGCCCACCATGGAGCAGCTCAAAAAAAGCATCATCAACAAGCACCCGATTGTTGAGATGTATCAACTGCCCATTTCGGCTGCCGATGCCGCTGCCGACACCGCCAAGGTGAATGCCTTCATCAAAGCAAAGTTCGACGGATGCAAATCGCTGGTGTTAACCCTCAGTCTGGATGAGATTCATTAACGAAATAGAAACTTCATTATAATAAGGGGATTGTGCCTAACTGTGGCACAGTCCCCTCGTTTTTAATAGCACCAATGCAATTTTCTTGTGGATTGACGCGTTACACGCATAATTTTTTGTAATTTTGCCGCTCAGTGGCTGGCTATGGCGGGTGCGTATAACAACACCCGATGCAATGCACAGCACAAATCATATGCAATGAAGCGCAAAAACTACATAGGCTATGGCATAGCGGTGGTGCTCACTTCGGTGGCGCTGCTGCTGGCGCTGCATCATTTGCCGCCGATGAACATCTTGGGCATTGAGCTGCGCAACGTGGATATGCTGAGCCAGTTGCGCGAGCCCGACACGGCAGCCACCGCGACCGAAGCCCCCGAACCGCCCAAGCGCGTGAAGCCGGCATACGTCGACTCGTGCCCTGAAGGCGTGCAATGCATTGTGGACTACAGCAACAACAGCCGCGGCATGGTGCCGCTATACGAAGCCATGAGCCAATGCACCAAAACAGGCAGCGAACTGCGCATAGCAGTGCTTGGCGACTCGTTCATCGAGGGCGACATCGTCACCGACCGCCTGCGCGAACTGCTGCAAAAGCGCTTTGGCGGCAGCGGCGTTGGGTTTGTGCCGATTGTTAACGAAGCATACGGCTTCCGTCGCACTGTGCTTCACCGCTTCGACGGGTGGGACGCACACTACGTCAACGCCCCACGCTCCTACAACAACCGTCTGGCTATCCTCTCAGGACAATATTTCATTCCGCAAAACGACGCCTCGGTGACTTTGAGCGGACAACGCTCCTATCTGTCGCGCCTCGACACCTGCCGGCGCGCTTCGCTCGTGATTCGTTCTCTCGTTGACAATGCAGTGACTGCCACCATCAACGGCAGCCAAAAGCAACACTTCGACATTGCCGCCAGCAACCAGTTGCAGCAAGTCACTATAGATGCGCCTATCGGCAAAGTGCGCTGGAACGTGGCAGTGGGCGGCGACAGCGTGGTGTGCTACGGAGCAACGATGGACGGCGGCACCGGTGCCGTTGTCGACAACTTTGCCATGCGCGCATCAAGCGGTATCCACATTGCCAGCATCAGCAAAGACATGCTGCAGCAATACGACCGACTGCGCCACTATCACCTGGTGATTGTGATGTATGGACTCAACGTGGCTAACAGCAACCAGCGAAACTATTCGCACTACGGCAAAAAAATGTGCGACGCCATCGAACACATGAAGGCTGCCATGCCATCGACAGGATTCCTCGTAGTGGGCATAGGCGACCGTGAGGAGCGCATCGACGGCACCCTGCAAACCATGCGAGGAATAAAAGAACTGATGGCTGAGCAACAAAACATTGCCAGCACCGAGGGCATTGCCTATTGGAGCCTGTTCGACGCCATGGGCGGCGCCGGCAGCATTGCCAAGATGGTAGAGAGCCATCCGCGACAAGCCAACCTCGACTACACCCACATCAACCACCTGGGCGGAAAACACTTGGCAAAACTGCTTTACGACGCCATAATGGCTGGCTACGACAACCACCTGCGCCGATTGGCTTACGAAAACGAATAACCCACAGCACCAATGGAAGAAGCACTGCACCAAATATTGCAATACATCATGGCTGCATGGCAGACGCTGTGCAACCACAGCAACCTGTTTGCCTACAGTGCCCACGAACCGATGATGTTCACCACCGGCTTGTTTGTGATGCTGTTTGCCGTGTTCTATGCCATATATGGCTGCCTGAGCCGCGCCACCACGCTGCGGCTGCTGTTTGTGGTGTGTTTTTCATATTACTTCTACTACAAGAGCAGCGGATGCTACTTCCTGCTGCTGGCACTGGTGACGGTGAGCGACTTCCTGATTGCCCGTCGCATGGCTGATGCCGACGAGCAGAGCACGCGGCGCTGGCTGGTGGCACTCTCTGCCACAATCAACCTGGGGCTGCTGGCGTTCTTCAAGTACACCAACTTCTTCGGGCAACTGATTGCCGACATGCGCGGGCTGCACTTCGAGGCTTTCGACATTTTCCTGCCTGTGGGCATCAGCTTTTTCACTTTCCAGTCGATGAGCTACACCATCGACGTATATCGCCGGCGCATCGAGCCGCTCGACAACATGCTCGACTACGCCTTCTATGTGTCGTTCTTCCCACAACTGGTGGCAGGACCCATTGTGCGAGCCCGCGACTTCATTCCGCAGATACGCAAGCCGCTGTGCGTCACTCGCACCATGCTGGGCACCGGCATCCTCTATATTGCAAGCGGCGTGGTGAAGAAAATTGTGATTTCCGATTACATCAGCGTCAACTTTGTGGAGCGCATCTTCGACAATCCGTCGCTCTACACCGGTTTTGAAAACCTGATGGGCGTATACGGCTACGCGCTGCAAATCTATTGCGACTTCTCGGGATACAGCGACATGGCAATAGGCTTGGCGCTGCTGTTAGGATTCCGCTTCAACATCAACTTCGACAGCCCGTATAAATCGGCATCAATCACCGAATTCTGGCGCCGCTGGCACATCTCGCTGTCGTCGTGGCTGAAGGATTATCTTTACATATCGCTCGGCGGCAACCGTCGCGGCAAGGTGCGCCAACACATCAACCTCATCATCACCATGCTGCTGGGCGGCTTGTGGCACGGCGCCTCGCTCAACTTTGTGCTGTGGGGACTGCTTCACGGCGTGGCACTATCGGTGCACAAACTGTGGATGGGCATCACCGGCATCAAAGCCGATGTGCGCCATTCGAGCCGTATGCTAAGGGCGATTTGCATCCTTGTTACATTCCATTTTGTGTGCCTTTGCTGGATATTCTTCCGCAACACCGATTTTGCCAACTCAATGGCAATGATGCAGCAGATAGCCACCAATTTTCATGCCGATGTGGCTTGGCAATGGGTGTGCGGGTATTGGCAAGTGCTCGTGCTAATGGCCGTGGGCTATGCCCTGCACTTCGTGCCGGCATCAACCAAAACCGCCTTGCGCCGAAGCGCAGCCCGTATGCCCCTGTGGGCTTATGTGCTGGTGCTGGTGCTGGCAGCTTTTGTGGTGGTGCAGTTCAAGAGCGCCGACATACAGCCGTTCATCTACTTCCAATTCTGAGGTGGCACAAAAAGTGACATCCAACGCAAACACGATGCGCAAAAAAGCATTAACTTTGCACCCGAAAACAGACGAAAGAACAAATAAATTGTTTTAGGTTTATGATAATCACTATTGCACGCCAATGCGGTTGCGGCGCGGCACGCATAGGCGAATTACTTTCAAAGAAACTCGGTTTAGAGCTTTTCACGCGTCAGATGCTCATCGACATGGCGGTGAGCCATGGCATGGGCGATGCAGTGCAAAGCTTTGTCGACGAACATCCGGTCGACGACATCATCATGGCAATAAGCGACCAGTTTGAAGCTTCCGACGAGGTGAAGCAACGGTTTTGCCAACTGTTTCGCAACATCATTGGCAACCGCAACTGCATTGTTATTGGACGCTGCGGCAACAGCATCTTTGCCCATCGCACCGACTTGGTGAGCGTGTTTCTCAAAGGCAATTTCGAGGCACGCGTGCAAGCCACCGCCTCTGCCAAAGCCATTAGCGAACCCGAAGCCCGCCAGCTGGTGAGCGACACCGACGAACGCCGTATGCGCTACCACAACTATTACACCGGGCTGACATGGGGCGCCGCCGCCGACTACGACCTCTGCATCGATTCGATGCGTCTTGGCAACGAAGCCACAGCCGGCATCATTGCCGAATATGTTCGCAGCGTGCAACCCAAGGCTGAGTAACAATTAATTGTTTTTTTCAAAAACCACTCTACACAATGAAATATCTGTTTCAATTCCTCATAATAGTGGCAATATCGTTCTTGGGCGAATTGCTACACTACTTCATCGCGCTGCCCATCCCGGCAAGCATCTACGGCATAATACTGCTGTTTGCCGCCTTGCAACTGGGCTGGATTAAAGTGCGCCAGATTCGCGAAGTGAGCACTTGGCTCATAGCCATCATGCCGGCTCTGTTCATCCCTTCGGCAGTGGGACTGGTGAAATCGTGGGACATACTCAGCCAATCGCTCGTGAAATACTCAGTGATTACCTTCGTGAGCACATTTGTGGTGATGGGCTTGGCAGGACTCGCCACACAATACGTTATTCGACAATCAAAAAACAAAGAAGCAAAGGAGGCAAACGACAATGGAAGCGAATGTATTTGAAAGTTCAATCTACTTTGGCGTGCTGCTCAGCTTAGGCAGCTACGGCATAGGCATGTGGCTGAAACGCCTCACCGGATGGGGCTTTATGAATCCGCTGTTCGTGTCGATTGTACTTGTGATTGCCATCCTACAACTGATGGGCATCGACTACGACCACTACAACCAAGGCGCCGACATCATCACCTATCTGCTAACCCCGTCAACCATCTGCCTTGCCGTGCCACTGCACGAACAAATGCAGCTGCTCAAGCACAACATGAAAGCCGTGATGGTGGGCATAGTCACCGGTGTGCTGTCGAGCGTTGTGTGCATTCTGCTGCTGGCAATGCTGATGCAACTCGACCACACCTCCTATGTCACCTTCCTGCCCAAATCAATCACCACCGCCATAGGCATCGGCGTGAGCCAGGAACTGGGCGGATATGTGTCGATTTCGGTGGCTGTGATTATCATCACCGGCGTGATTGGCGGCATCTTTGCCGAGAAGTGGTTCAAACTGCTGCGCATCAACGAACCCATTGCACGCGGCATAGCACTGGGCGCTTCGGCTCACGCCATTGGCACCGCCAAAGCCATGGAATTAGGGCCCGTGGAAGGCTCAATGAGCAGCCTGTCGATTGTGGTGTGCGGAATCGTCACCGTGGCAGTAGCACCCTTCTTCGCCGCACTGTATTAAGTCACTATCATATACCCGAAAGAGGCTGTGCCCATTATGCGACACAACCTCTTTCGCCTCTGATTACAAAAAAATTATTGGTGAAACTTTCTTAATTATTCACTTAAAAGTGAATTTGTATTGAAAATTATAATTATCTTTGTGAAAAAAATATGAGTAAACTATGGCAACAGCAACATTAAAGACAATAGAACAAAATGATAATGTAGGACTTTTTTCCATCTGTTTTGACGGTAGCGAGGTGAGCGAGTTCGAGAAGTTCCTGAACGAATTCAAGGACAACGCTACATATAATAAGAATTTCAATGTTATCCTTTTAGCTTTGTCCAAGATTATTGATAAGGGTGCAACGAAGGCAGGTTGAAAGATAATGTCAAGGCTCTTGCCATTGATTCGCGTAAACTGCGCTTGTATTGCTTGCGAATATCCGACCAGATTCTAATTCTCGGAAACGGAGGTGTGAAAACAACACGAACCTACCAGGAAGACAGCAAACTGAGCGGTTATGTGATGGATTTACAAACTTTTGACAAGGTGCTTCTCAAAGCGCAAAAATCCGGTAAAGTAACTATTGAAAAGAATATGATTACTGATATTCAGAGTGCAACATTTGAAATATAAACACCAATGCTATGATACAGAATCCTTTATATAGGCAGTGCCTTGATGCTGTCCCTGTAGAACAAAAAGCCGAGTTTGAACTCTCATTCGGGATAGCGGAGCGTATCAGTGAAGTTCTCAAAGCAAAGAACCTCACCCAAAAGGAATTTGCCAAAATACTCAACAAAAGAGAGTCGGAAATTTCAAAATGGTTGACTGGAAGACACAACTTCACCATGCAGACCATTGCAAAGATTGAAACAGCTCTGGGTTGCAAGCTCATCAATATAGCCAGTTAAGATTTACATCACAATCACTTAACAAACATCGAGCACCGAACTTGTATATCTGGCTTGCTCACCGATGGTGCTTGACAATGCTTATCTAACGGCAAGGAAAACATCACAAATAAATCAAATGGGAGGATTGCGCTGAAAATGGCACAACCTCCCATTTGTGAATACAATAGCTCTTTACGAGCCTTTTGCCTATTGATTGTCGTCGGAGTCGATGTTGCCGAAGCCCGAACCCCAGTCGCTGTTTTGGCGGGCACGACGCTGAGCGTTGTTGCTGCGCTGCTGTTGCGCATCGCCTTGTCTGCCACGCATGCCCATATTGCTGGTGAACATGTGCAATTTGGCAAGCTGTTCAGCCGAGAGCACATCCTTCAGGCGGTTAATCATCTGCTTCTTTGCCACAAGCTCGGCAAGTTGACCATCAATTATGTCGTTGATGGCAGCCACAGTCTGCTCGGTGGAAGAGTCTTTTTCGATGCGGTTTTTGAACTGCTGCGTGCGAGTGGCAAGCACAATGTTATTGTAGTTGGCATATTCCTTGTCGAAAACAGCTTCCTGCTCAGCAGTGAGGTCGAGCTGTTTCTTAATCATCTGGCTGCGGCGAGCGTTCATCTGTTCGATTTGCTCCTGCGTGATTGGCTGACGGCGTTGGTCTCCTTGCTGCTGAGCCATCGTCGTGGCAACGCACATGGCAATAAGTGTCAAAACTAAGAAAATACGTTTCATGGTTATAACTAAATTTTAAGTTATCGTAAATATGTCTATTAAATAAATAAATCCAATAATCACTTGGTGTCGTGGTTTGCATCTGCATTTTTCTTATGACCGCCGCGACGGTTGTGACGCTTCATGATTTGAAATTGTATCTTTCGCTCCGCATCGTCGAGTTGCAACAGCTGCTCGGGAGTAAGCACCTTTGCAAACTTGTCGGTGTAACTCTTTTGCAGGCGCAGCAGGTCCATCTTCATTTCGATGCGTAAGTTCACCACCTTGGTGGCATTCGAAGAACCTGACTTTATCAGCTTTTTCTCGGCAGCACGATGATTTTTGAAGATTTCAAGCATCTCCCCATCATATTTGCGATAGATGGGCGTGAACTCGTTGGTTTGCTCCTCGGTGAGCTTTAGCTCCTGCTGAATCATCTTCATCTTTGCAATAAAGAATTTTTCTTTATTCTCAGCCGAGCGCTTGCCTGACTGGGCTTGTATGTTTGCAGTGCCGGCAAACGAGAGCACTGCCACTATTGTCATTAAAATGTATCTGTTCATTTTGCTTGAATGATATTTTTTTGTTAATCAATAGTAATAAGCCATAGCGTTTTGAGTGTAGTACGCTTGCCCCTCAACAGCCTCGTCGGGCATTTGTGTGAGCACCTCGGTGAGCGATTGGCTGTTCATGACAGCATCGTAGGCCGAAGGTTGCGAGTTGAGCGACTTCAACAGCACCGTTGCCATCACAGCCACAGCGGCGGCAGCCGAAGCAGCCACCACAATGCGGCGCACCAAAGCCGAGCGGCGGCGTTGTGGCGCCTGGTTCAGTGTGCGCGCCTCGATGGCTTGCAGCAGCGCATCCACCTGCTCGTCGGTTTCGCGGAACGGCATATTTTTGCCTATCTCATCAAATTGTTTCATAACATGTTGTCGGTTAAAGTCTTTTTAATTTTGTTTACGGCAAAATGATAGTTGGTTTTTAGCGTGTTAACATTCTTGCCTGTTATTTTGGCGATTTCCTCGTAAGGGAGGTCGTCGTAGTATCGCAAATTGAAAGCGATGCGTTGCTGCGTGGGCAGCTGCAGCACGGCTTTCTGGAACTCCACCTCCACGGCATTGCTGTCGAGGTCGGTTTCGCTTTCAAGTTTCTCGGCGAGTGTTTCGCCAAGGGCGTCGACACTTTGAAACACATGGGTCTGCCGGCGAAGTATCCTCAACGCCTCGTTGGTGGCGATGCGGTATACCCAAGTGCCCAAAGCACTGTTTTCGTTGAAACTGCCAATGTTGTTGAAGATGCAAATGGCTGTTTCTTGCATGGCATCTTCGGCATCGTCGTGGTCAACCACTATGCGACGTATGTGCCAATACAGCTTTCTGCCATACTGCTTCATGAATATGCTGAAAGCACGGTTGCGTTGTGCCGGGTCTTTGAGCATAGCCACTAAGGCGTCGTTATTTTTTTGTGCATTAACCATTGTTGCAATTTCACTTATTTGACATAAAATCAGCCTCAAAGTTAAATCGGCTCCCCAAATTTTTTCCTACGCAACGGCGCTCTCTTAAGCCTGCTTACAGGCAGCGAGATGCAATCATTTAGTGCATTATGAATGGCAATCAGCCACAAAATTACATGTTTTACAAAACATTTTGCAATAAAATTTGCATATCCAGTTGCAATATTATAATTTTGTAGCGCGATTGGTTGCAAACTGACAACCCAATCCCACCAATTGGCAAAAATTTGCAAAACCACGTGAGGATTCTCACTTAGCCAATTGCCAATTAATAATAAGAATGTTTGTTTTAGGTTTATAAAAAATTTTTATTTATGAAAATCAAGAAAAGATGGTTTGTGCTGTTTTGCCTCACGGCAATATTCAGCATATTAGGACTCTTCACAAAAGGCGACGCCGGCGACTTCAACCTGTCGGAGCGACTGTCGGCAGCCGATTATGCCAACATTGCCTGGATGATTACGGCAACAATCTTCGTGCTTATGATGACGCCCGGATTGGCATTCTTCTACGGAGGTATGGTGAGGGCAAAGAATGTGATAAGCACCATGCTGCAAAGCTTCATCGTGATGGGCGTGGTGAGCGTAGTGTGGGTAGTGTTTGGATTCTCGTTGGCATTTGGCGACGACATCGGAGGAGTGATTGGCAATCCGCTGCAATTCTTTATGATGAACAACGTGGGGTGCGCCAATATGGTTGGCGCCGACGGTAGTCAGATTGGATTAGCCACCGGCACCATACCCCTTGCACTGTTTGCCCTGTTCCAGATGAAGTTTGCCATCATCACGCCATCGCTCATCACCGGCTCGTTTGCCGAGCGCGTGAAATTCTCGGGATATGTGATATTCATGATATTGTGGGTGATATTTGTATATTGTCCGCTGGCACACTGGACATGGCATCCCGAAGGCTTCCTCGGACGCATGCATGTGCACGACTTTGCCGGAGGCATTGTGGTGCATGCAGCCAGCGGTGTAGCCGCCTTGGCAGGCGCCATCTTCCTGGGTCCGCGCAAGAGCGACGAAGGCAAAGCCGCCAACATACCGTTTGTGCTGTTGGGTGCGGCGCTGCTGTGGCTGGGCTGGTTCGGCTTTAATGGCGGCAGTTCGCTGGCAGCCGACGGCATAGCCATCACGGCATTCCTCAACACCAACACCGCTGCCGCCACCGCCATGGTGTCGTGGATTTTCTTCGACTGTGTGCTCGGACGCCGTCCGTCGGCAATGGGCGCCGCCGTGGCTGCCGTGGTGGGGCTGGTTGCCATCACACCGTGCGCCGGGTGGGTGAGCGTGGGCGAAAGCATGTTCATTGCATTTGTCATCACCCTAATATGCAACTTTGCCGTGACATTCAAGGCTAAGACGCACTTGTTCGACGATGCCCTCGACGTGTTTCCCACTCACGGCGTAGGCGGAATTGTGGGAAGCATCTTCACCGGCGTGTTTGCCTACAGCTATTTCTTCCCCGATGCCCAGACTGCCGAAATATCACACATGCAGTTTTTCCTCAACCACCTGGTGGCTGTGCTGATTGTGTGCACCTATACCTTTGCAGTGTCGTTTGCCCTGTATTGGCTCACCAGCAAGATGGTTAGGCTGCGTGTGTCGGAAAAGAGCGAGCGCATTGGGCTCGACAAATCGCAGCACAGCGAGGAATATGGCATCGATGCCCTCGGCGACCACACCGAACTCGACGAGGAGGTGCCCACAAAGCAAGAATGGATACAAAACATGGGCGAAAACTAAATTTTACATACGAATTATTACAGAACCAACATATATATTCTGTTTTAATTAGCCCTTAGGCAAAAGGTAGCATAACTCGGAGGTGTGGCACAGCGAATGTGCCGCACCTTGTTTTATTATTCGCCAAGCACCGAACAATCTACAATAAGTATTTGCCCGATGCACAGGGCAACACGCTGTGTATCTTATTGTAAACTATACATTAAACCATTGCAAGCCAGCAGCATCGTTATTGTTTAATACACAATAACACCCGATATTGTACGCATAACAATATGCAATCGGTCTGAAAATTAAGCATTTAAGCGATAAAAAATTTTTATGATTTTGTGATTATTTTCAAAAAAAATGATATATATTTGCAAAAACATAAACCAAACTCCAAGCATGAAAACAGAGCAAAATGTACGTTTAGCCAACCATCATATTTCGGTGGACTGTGTAGTGGTTGGTTTTGACGGCGAACAATTGAAGGTGCTGCTACTGAAACGCACCATTAACGAAGACGGACAGGAATATCACGACATGAAGCTGCCGGGAAGCCTCATCTACGAAGACGAAGACCTCGACGCAGCAGCACAGCGCGTGTTGTTGGAACAAGCAGGCATACGCCGCATGCCGCTGGTGCAATTCAAGGCTTTTGGTTCGCGCGACCGCACCAAGAACGTGAAAGATGTGAAATGGCTTGAACGCGCCATCAAGATGAAAGTGGAACGCATTGTCACCATTGCCTACCTGTCGTTGGTGAAAATCTCGGCAAGCAACACCACCTTTAAGGCTGCCGGCAACGAGCTTTGCTGGATGCCCGTAGATGCACAAATCGAACTTGCTTTCGACCACAACATCATTGTAAACGAAGCGCTCAAGCAAATACGCCATTTTGTTGACAACGACCCCATATATCTTTTCCACCTGCTACCTCACCGCTTCACGGCGCTGCAACTGCGCACGCTGTTTGAACGCATCTACGGCAAGCAGCTTGACGTGCGCAATTTCCAGAAAAAGCTAAAGCAAATGAATTATGTGGTGCCGCTCGACGAATACGAGAAAAACGTGGCTCACCGCGCTGCCCGCTACTATCGCTTCGACAAAGTGGCTTACAACAAAATGCGCCGATAACACCCTGCTCATAACACCAAAATAATTATTTCGTTGAACATAAACTTAAAAAATATAATACTTAAAAACTTATAGCTAACTATGTATCTATTAGGTTACGACATAGGCAGTTCGTCGGTGAAAGCCAGCTTAGTGGAGGCTGCCACCGGCACCTGCGTAGATTCAACTTTCTATCCCAAAAGTGAAGCACCCATAACAGCCGTTCGTGCCGGATGGGCTGAACAAGACCCCGAAAGCTGGTGGAAATATCTCAAGCTTGCCACCGCCGACATCATGGCAGCCTCGCACGTGGCAGCCGCCGACATCAAAGCCATTGGCATCTCCTATCAGATGCACGGCTTGGTATGCGTCGACAAGCACCAGCAGGTGGTGCGCCCGTCAATCATCTGGTGCGACTCGCGCGCCGTGCCCTACGGCGAAAAGGCGTTCCGCCAACTCGGCGAAGAGCGCTGCCTGCAGCACCTTCTCAACTCGCCCGGCAACTTCACTGCCATGAAACTGGCGTGGGTGAAGGAAAACGAACCTGAAACCTACAGCCGAATCGACAAAATCATGCTACCGGGCGACTACATAGCCATGCGCCTGAGCGGCGACATCTGCACCACAGTGTCGGGCTTGTCGGAGGGCATCATGTGGGATTTCAAAGAGAACCGCCTGGCGCAATTCCTGCTCGACTTCTACGGCATCGACAGCAACTTGATTGCCGACGTTAAGCCCACATTTGCCGTGCAAGGCACCGTGAGCCGCGCTGCCGCTGCCGAACTGGGGCTTTGCGAAGGCACTCCCATCACCTATCGCGCCGGCGACCAGCCAAACAATGCGCTCTCGCTAAACGTGTTCAACCCGGGCGAGATTGCCTCGACTGCCGGAACATCGGGCGTGGTGTACGGCGTGAACGGAACCGTCGACTACGACCCCAAAAGCCGCGTAAACACTTTTGCCCACGTCAACCACACAGCCGAAAATCCGCGCACCGGCGTGCTGCTGTGCATCAACGGCACCGGCATACTCAACTCGTGGATTAAGCGTAACTTCGTGGCTCAAGGCACTTCATACGAGCAAGTGAACGAAATGGCTGCCCTCGCCCCTGTGGGATGCAACGGCATCAGCGTGCTGCCGTTTGGCAACGGCGCCGAACGTGTGCTCGAAAACAAAGAGGTGGGATGCTCGATTCACGGCATAAACTTCAACAACCACAACGTGAACAACGTGCTGCGTGCAGCACAAGAGGGCATCGTGTTCTCGTTTAAATACGGCATCGAGGTGATGGAACAAATGGGCATGACAGTGAAGAAGATTCACGCCGGGCGCGCCAACATGTTCCTCAGCCCAATATTCCGCAACACGCTTGCCGGCGTTACGGGTGCCGACATCGAACTGTTCGACACCGACGGCTCGGTGGGTGCCGCAAAAGGCGCAGGAATTGGAGCCGGAATCTACAACTCGCCTGCCGAAGCATTCGCCTCGCTCGAGCGATTGGCTGTGATTCACCCCGACGATGCTCAAGCCGACGCCTACGCCGAGGCTTACGCCCGCTGGAAATCGCTCCTCGAAAAAGAAATTAAATAACAAAATAATAAACCCGTTTGCCGCACAAGGCAAACACAAAAGCATTTTAAAACACAAATATGGCAACAAAAGAGTACTTTCCTGAAATAGGAAAAATCAAGTTCGAAGGCAAAGATTCGAAAAACCCGATGGCATTCCACTACTACGATGCCGAAAAAGTCATTATGGGCAAACCAATGAAAGAATGGCTGCGCTTTGCAATGGCATGGTGGCACACCCTGTGCGCCGACGGCGGCGACCAATTCGGCGGTGGCACCAAGACATTCCCATGGAACGAAGGCGAAGACGCCGTTACTCGCGCCAAGCACAAGGCTGACGCCGGTTTCGAAATCATGAGCAAGCTCGGAATCCCATATTTCTGCTTCCACGATGTTGACCTGGTGTCGGAAGGCAGCTCGGTTGAAGAATACGAGGCAAACCTCAAAGCCATCGTGGCTTACCTCAAGGAAAAGATGAACGAAACAGGCATCAAGCTGCTGTGGTCAACCGCCAACGTGTTTGGTCACAAGCGCTATATGAACGGCGCATCAACCAACCCCGACTTCGACGTTGTGGCTCGCGCCATCGTTCAAATAAAGAACGCCATTGATGCCGGCATTGAACTCGGCGCCGAAAACTATGTGTTCTGGGGCGGACGCGAAGGCTACATGAGCCTGCTCAACACCGACCAACGCCGCGAAAAAGAGCACATGGCAACCATGCTGCGCATGGCTCGCGACTATGCTCGCGCTAAGGGCTTCAAAGGCACCTTCCTCATCGAACCAAAACCAATGGAACCATCAAAGCATCAATATGACGTCGACACCGAAACCGTTATCGGATTCCTCAAGGCTCACGGACTCGACAAGGACTTCAAGGTGAACATCGAAGTGAACCACGCAACCCTCGCCGGACACACCTTCGAGCACGAATTAGCTGTTGCCGTCGACAACGGCATGCTCGGCTCAATCGACGCTAACCGCGGCGACATGCAAAACGGCTGGGACACCGACCAATTCCCTATCGACCAATTCGAACTCGTGCAAGCTTGGATGCAAATCATCCGCAACGGCGGTCTGGGAACCGGCGGCACAAACTTCGATGCCAAAACTCGTCGCAACTCAACCGACCTCGACGACATCTTCCTGGCTCACATCAGCGGTATGGATGCTATGGCTCGCGCCCTTGAAAATGCTGCTCGCCTGCTCGAAGAATCGCCTTACAAGAAGATGTTTGCCGAACGCTACGCTTCGTTCGACAGCGGTTTGGGCAAGAAGTTTGAAGAAGGCAATATGACCCTCGAAGAAGCCTACGAATACGGCAAGACTGTTGGCGAACCTAAGCTCACAAGCGGCAAGCAAGAGCTTTACGAAGCAATCGTGGCAATGTATTGCTAATAAGCCATCGTTTGTCAGTGAAACCATAAAAACACTTTTGTGACTATGAATTATTCAGAAAAAGGCAGTAAACTATATCTGTTCTCGATAGTGCTGGTGGCTGTGATTGGCGGCTTGCTGTTCGGTTACGACACCGCCGTGATTTCGGGCGCCGAAGGCGGTCTGCAAAGCTTCTTTGAGGGAGCCACCGACTTCGACTATACCGACGTTCTACACGGCCTCACCTCGTCGAGTGCCCTTATCGGATGCATCATAGGCAGCGCACTGTCGGGCCTGTTTGCCAACAGGCTCGGCCGTAAGCGCGCCCTGGCTTGCGCCGGCGTGATGTTCTTCCTCTCAGCTCTCGGCTCCTACCGTCCCGAATTTTTGTTCTTCGACTACGGCACGTCTTCAAAAAGCCTGCTGGTGGCATTCAACCTCTACCGCATTCTGGGCGGCGTGGGCGTGGGTTTGGCTTCTGCCATCTGCCCGATGTACATCGCCGAAGTGGCACCGAGCAACATGCGCGGCACCCTGGTGTCGTGGAACCAATTCGCAATTATCTTCGGTCAGTTGGTGGTTTACTTCGTTAGCTACCTCATCGTGCAATGGGCAAAGGCCACAAGCCCCGACTTTGCAGCATGGACTGTTTCCACAGGCTGGCGATTGATGTTTGTCAGTGAAGCCGTTCCTGCCGGACTCTTCACAGTGCTCATCTTGCTTGTGCCTGAAACACCACGCTATTTGGCCCTCAGCGGCAACGACGACAAGGCACTGTATGTGCTTAGCAAAATCAACGGCTTGGCTAAGGCAAAGGAAATCCTCAACGACATCAAGAATACCGTGGAAGTGAAAACCGAACGTCTGTTCACCTACGGCTGGCTGGTGATTTTCATCGGCTGCATGCTGTCGGTATTCCAACAGATTGTTGGCATCAACGCCGTGCTCTATTATGCACCGCGCATATTCGACTCGGTGGGTGCCGGCGACTCGATGCAGCAAACCGTGATTATGGGTGTGGTGAATATCACATTCACCCTGGTGGCTGTGTTCACCGTTGAACGCTTAGGACGCAAACCGCTGCTCATCACCGGTTCGCTGGGTATGGCGCTTGGCGCACTCTGCTTTGCAGCTTGCAACGCCTTCAACCTGCCACCTATGATGCAGGTGGTCAGCATCATGGTTTATTCGGCTTCGTTCATGTTCTCGTGGGGACCAATCTGCTGGGTGCTCATCTCCGAGATTTTCCCAAACACCATTCGTGGTGCTGCAGTGGCTATCGCAGTGGCTTTCCAATGGATATTCAACTTCATTGTGAGCGCCTCGTTCGTGCCAATGTATAACATGGAAATCACCCCGGGCGACGGCTTTGGGCACACATTCGCCTATGCCCTCTACGGCGTGATTGGCATCATTGCAGCCATCTTTGTTTGGCGTCTCGTGCCCGAAACCAAAGGCAAAACGCTCGAAGAAATGAACAAGCTTTGGAACAAGAAATAAAAGCCTGAATCATAACCAAACTATTACACAATAATACGTTAGACCCTGAGCCGCGTTTGCCCACAGCATTCGCGGCTCTTTTCATGCCCCCTTGCCGCTATAAGGTTATCATGGTTGCCAAGGGCTGCCGAGCCTGCAACCGCTATATCCTATCGCTGAAATCGCCGATTGCGCAGGAAATCATATAAAAAAGGTGCGTCACGATGACACACCTTTGTTTACCATAGCCCTGTAGAGGGATTTTGTATGCGTTAGTATTTTTTTATTCGAAGCGGTAGGTGATTGTGCCCACGGCGTCGGTGGTGGTGTTTTTAGGCACCGAGAAGCTCGATTGTCGTGCGGCAGCAATGCAACTGTTGCGTGCGGCTTGGTTGCCGGCTGCAGCGCCGGTTCCGCTGGCATACGACGCCGACACCACGTTGCCGCGTGCGTTCACCTTCACTTGTATGGTGATTGTGCCTTCGAGGCTGCTCGACGGACGGCTCCAGCTTTCGAGCGTATAACCGCCCAAGCCGCCGATGCCCGGTTTGCCGGTGAGGGCACCCGACGAGCTGTTGCCGTTAGGCGAGCCGGCTTTTCCGCTGCCTGTTGAGCCCGAAGTGCCAAACTTCACGCGATTAGAAATCTTTTTGCGTTCAGCCTCTTGCTGAGCCTTGAGTTTATCTTGTTCGGCTTGCTCGCTCTTGGTGGCACCCTTGGGTTTCTCCTTGGGCTTTTCTTCTTCTTTTTTCACCTTCATGGGCGATTCAGCCTTTTGCGTAACCACCTGCTTGGGTAGCTCCTGCGCTTCGCCGGCATCCTTGAGTTCGTTGCCCGGCAACTTAGGTTCGTCGGCAGTTTCCGTTGCCTCGGCAGGCGACGATGGCTGCATCTCGTCGGCAGCCGGCTGCTCCACATTGCCCAGTTGCACAAATTCGCCGCCGAACATGATTTCCTCCTGCGGTTTTTGCTCGGCAAGGTTTAAGTCGTCGGGCGGCCACTTATAGTGTAAGGCAGTGAACACAAGAATAAGCAGCGCCACTATGTGCACGGCAAGCGTTGCTATCAAGGCTATTATTTTATTCTTGTTGAGAGTCATTTAATGAACTTGCTTGTTATGAAAACTACGTTAAAAATATAACTTTCTTGCTGCGAGCCTCGTTATTGCAGCGCCTCTTCGGCAGCAGCCTCATCAGACTCGGGAGCAGCATAGGTCGACGATGCCGGTTTGGTGGCAAGCACAATCTTCAGTCCGCAACGCGAACCTTTGTCGAGAATGTCCACAATCTTGCCGTAAGGCACCTCCTCGTCGGCATAGAGCGCCACAAACTTTTCGGGGCTGTTTTGCTGCACGAGTTTCAAGAAGCCCATCAGCTGGTCGGCAGGAAGCGGTTTAGGCTCGCTCTCGTCAACCGATGCATATATGTTGTATTCCTTGTCGATGAAAACTCGTGTACCGGGCTTGATAGCCGATTGTTCGCTGCTTTGCGGCAGGTTCACCTCGAGCGCCGACGGAAACACGAATGTGCTTGTAACCATAAAGAAGATGAGAAGCAGGAAAATAACGTCGGTCATCGACGCCATGCTGAACATCGACATCATCTCATGTTGTCTTTTTAATGCCATCGCTTGTTTGTATTATTGTGATTCGTTTCGAAATACCGTTATATTGATAACCCTTTAGCCGCACCGAGCTGCGTGCCTACAAGCAGCAGGCAGCACATCGGCGAGCCTAAGGCGCGATTATTTTGCAGGCTCGTTGAGGAGGTCCATAAATTCCATGGTCTTAGCCTCAAGCTGGTTCATCACCTTGTTGACACGCGACACCAGGAAGTTATAGGCAAACAGCGCAATGATGCCCACAATCAAACCAGCCACGGTGGTTACGAGAGCCTCGTAGATGCCGCTGGCAAGAATGGTTACGTTGGCGTTGCTGCCGGCACTTGCCAAGGCAAAGAACGCCTGCACCATACCGGTGACTGTGCCCAAGAAGCCAATCATCGGGGCACCCGAGGCTGTGGTAGCCAGCCAAGTGAAGCCCTTTTCGAGCGCCGACACCTCGAGGTTGCCGGTATTTTCGATTGCCACAAGCACGTCGTTCATCGGGCGGCCAATGCGGCTAATGCCCTTGAGGATAAGGCGGGCGTATGGAGTGTCGGTTTTCTTGCACAGGTTGATGGCGCTTTCAATTTCGCCGTCGTGAATATAGTCCTTGATGCGCTTCATAAACGAGTCGTCGCGTTTAGCCGCCGAGCGCAAAGCAATAAAGCGTTCGATGAAGATGTAGATGCTCACCACCGAGAGAATGAGCAATGGAATCATAATCCAACCGCCCTTGAGGCAGAGGTCCCAAACCGACAGCTTTTCTTCGATTACGGGAGCGGCTGCCGAGCCAACGGCAGCAACGGTGTCGGTAACAGCAGTGAAGGCAGAGTCAACGGCGCCATTCATGCCAGATTCTTGTATCAGTCCTAAAATTGTCATAGTAGTTTGATAGTGAAAAATAATACGTTTGGTGATAATTTATGTGGTTTTATCAATCGATTCTCTTGTTTTGCCGCGAAAAGTCGTCGTGCCCCGGGCTATCACTTGTCCTTCAGGCAGTCCTTATAAGCCTTGATGGTTTTTTCGAGACCCATATACAGCGCGTCGGAAATCAGGCAATGCCCAATCGACACCTCGTTGAGATAGCCCACATTTTGCTTGAAATAGGCAAGATTCTCAAGGCTCAAATCGTGACCGGCGTTCACGCCCAAACCGCAGTTGTGAGCCGCTTTGGCTGCTGCAGCATACGGAGCAATTGCTTTTGCAGGGTCTTTCTTATATTCAACAGCATACGGACCGGTGTAAAGCTCAATGCGGTCGGCACCGGTTTTTGCTGCCATCTTGATGTTTTCGATGTCGGTGCCAACAAAGATGCTTGTGCGTATGCCGGCATCCTTCAGGCGCTCGATAACCTCACACAGAAACTCGAAGTTCTCAGCCACCTCCCAGCCAGCCGACGACGTGAGCGCATCGGGAGCGTCGGGCACCAAAGTGACCTGTTCGGGCTTCACCTTCAGCACCAAGTCGAGAAATTCGGGACTTGGATAGCCCTCGATGTTGAATTCGGTGCGAACCAACGGGCGAAGCAAAAACACATCGTCGTGACGAATGTGACGCTCATCAGGGCGTGGATGAATGGTAATGCCTTGTGCTCCAAACCGTTCACAATCAACAGCTACATTCTCCACATTAGGCAGATTGCCTCCGCGCGCATTGCGCAATGTGGCTATCTTGTTGATATTTACACTTAAATTTGTCGTCATATCTTTGTTTTTTCCTCTTATAGTCTCATTATCAATTAAGCAGTGCATCGGGTGTTATAAGTTGCCAAAATATTCGTATATTTGCACTACCCATAATTAGTTGCAAAATTAATACTAATAAAGGAGAATTTGAAACAAAATATGGGTAAAAACCCATAAAAATAACAAAAATACTCGCATTATGAAGATATTCATAAATGGCAAAAGATGTCAGAGCGCCACGCTCGCACAAGTGGCAAAGATGCTCAACGAACTTGCAGCCGGAGGGCACACGCTTGTTGCCGACGCATCGTACCTTGCAAAGCTGAAGATTGCCGATGCCAGCAACCTGCCGTTTCACGACGTGGCTGCCACGGTGCCCGACGATGCCGACATGGCGCTAAGCATCGGCGGCGACGGCACATTCCTGCGCACCACCAAAAAAGTGGCTCACAAAGGCATCCCCATTGCCGGAATCAACACCGGCCGACTTGGATATCTCACCGCTGCCGACCTCTCGGAGGCGTCGGCTTTTGCTGCCGACCTTATGGCTGGCAACTTCACCATCGAGCAGCGAACAATGCTGCAAGCCCGTTGCGGCAACGGAATCGACATCGACTATCCCATGGCACTCAACGAGGTGGCTCTGCTGCGCCACGACTCGTCGGCGGTGGTGAGCATCGAGGTGGAAGTTGACGGCGACCGCCTTACCACCTACAAAGCCGACGGACTGATTGTTGCCACTCCCACTGGCTCAACCGCCTACAACCTGAGCTGCGGCGGTCCTATCATTGCCCCCACGGCTGCCAACCTCGTGCTCACGCCCATCTCGCCGCACTCGCTGAACATGCGTCCGCTGGTGCTGCCCGACACTGCCGTGGTGAAAGCCTTGGCTCACACTCGCTCGCGCAACTACCAGCTCAGCCTCGACGGCAACGCCACCATCCTGCCCGACGGTTGCCCTGTGACAATCACGAGGGCTCCTTACTCGGTAAAGGTGGTTCAAAGCAAAAATCACCGCTTTGCCCGCACGCTGCGCGACAAGCTGCTTTGGGGCGAAGACGTTAGATAATTATATAAAAATGGCTGTTTACATTCACAACGACAAGGAATTTGGCTACGTGAAGATTACTTTGCGCGCCGGCATGAAACGAATCATTGCCAAAGTAAACAACGGTCAACTATGCGTGAGTTTTCCTAATATTGCCACACGCACCTCGATATTGCGATACTTCGACGAACAACGCCAAAGTCTGCGTCAATTCATTGCCCAACAAACCCCGAAGCAAAACCTCTACTATGATGGCAAACTGATACACTGCATGGGATTTGACGTGCTCATCACCACCGAAGAAAATCCTAAAACCGAGGGCGACGTGAGCTTAATTATCGTGCCCAAAAGCATCGACTTCTCGTCGGCGGCACACACCAAGAGAATCAGCGATGCCGTGAGAAAAATGGTGGCTCGACGCAAGCCAATACTCATCAACTATGCCTGGAAAGTGGCTGAAGAACTGAACATCAAGCCATCATCATTCGTGGCATCGAACGGTTTTCGCCGCTTAGGCACGTGCAATGTTGCCACTAAACAAATACGCCTCTCCTATGCCCTGCTGTTCATGCCCGAACATCTTGTGCGCTACATCATTTGCCACGAACTGGCCCACCTCATCCATCCCAACCACTCGAAGGAGTTCCATGAGCTGTGCAACAAACTTGTGGGCGGCAAAGAAAAGGAATATTCCCGCGAAGTGAACCACTTTGAGTGGCCAGTGATGAAATAACCAGCATGGCGCGCCGCTATTTACCCGATTTCAGCCATTATAAGCCGACTGATTGCTTAACAATCCGATGACTCTTTCAGCCGGCAATGTGAGAAAAAAATCGGGCATTTTTATTTCATAAGCCCTATAATGGTTGTATATTTGCACTTGTTGTAGCAACATCAAGTGCCTACGGTAACACAGCAGGCGATGGTTGCTGTATGCGTTGCCCATAAATGTTTTGAGCAATGCCCAACAAGGAACAAAAAGACTATTACGATATATGCGAAAAATTATTACCATAGGCGAATCGGTACTTGACACCATATTCAAGGACAACGTGCCTATGAAAAGCTTTGTTGGCGGACGCGTGGCAAATGCTGCCTGCTCGCTTGCTTTATCGGGGCTTGAAACGCTCATGGTGAGCGAATGTGCCAACGACCATGTGGGCGACATCATCGTGGATTTTCTGAAAAGCAATAAGGTTGACGTGACCTCGGTGGACCGCTACGTGAACGGCACCACGGCGTTTTCAGCCATCTTCGAGAGCGACAGCCACGAGCCGCAGCTGGTGAACTACGGCACCTATCCGCCCGACCGCTTCGACGTGGTGTGGCCACGCATCAACGAGGACGACATTGTGCTGTTCGGCTCGCTCTATTCAATCGAAAATCAGCAACGCAGCCGCCTCTACGAGATTCTGCAATATGCCGCCGACCGCAAAGCCATCATGGTGTATCTGCCCGGCTTTCAGCACGGCATAAACTATAGCATCACCAAAGTGATGCCCAATGTGCTCGAGAATTTCGAACTGAGCAATGTGGTGATTGCCAGCAATCGCGACATTCACGACATCTTCCCACGCGAAACAGGCGAACAAGCCTATCGCAACCACATGATTTACTGCAACTGCCTGATGCACGTCACCGACGACCTCAGCACCACAGTGTACGGACGCGGAACCGCAGCACCCATTGAGCAACCCAGCAATGCACTCGGCAACGCGCTTGGCTGGCAGGCGGGTTACACAGCCGGCATCATCTACGGCATGGTGGCTGCCGACCTTCGCCACAAGACCATTGCCAACACCGATGCTCAAACATGGATGCAGATTGCCAAAGGCGCATACGCCTTTGCCGAGGAATGTGCCGCATCGGCAACCAACTGCGTCAGCCATGAGTTTGCAGAGCAAAAAGCCTGCGAACTGGCAAAAATCTTAGCAACCGAATAAAACCACACAACAAAAAAGAGATGAAAGCACTGCAACACGAAGCATCATTGCCCACAATGCCCGCCGAAATCGACGAGCAACGGGCATACATCAACCGCACCGGAAATCTGCCCGAAGGCGAATGCGGCTTGCAGGTGAAAATGTGCTATGTGTTGTATTTGCTTAAGCACCGACGCAGCACCGACGCAGCAATGCTCATCGACACGCTCAACTATTCGCCCGACATCGACATGCCTCTCATCAGCAAGGCATGGCTGTGGCTGGCGCGAATGAGCATCTACATTGCCAAGAAAGATTTCACTTTGGCTATCGGCGCTGCCGAGCAGTCGCTGCAAGCGCTCGACGCCATCGCCGTGAAGCGCGGCGAGGACTTCCTCGCCATTCTGGCTGCAATACTCTATAATCTGGCTTCGATTCACAACAGCACAGGCGAGAACGTGCGTGCCGCCAAGGAGCTGTCGAAAGCGCAAAAGCTATACGAACGCTTGGTGAAGAAAAACGAACATCGCTTTGCCTCGATGCTCACCTATGCCGTTGAAGCCTCAACGGTGATTTTCACATCGCGAGCCAAACAGATGGAAGTGTTTTCGCACTACCAAGAGATGAGCGAACACTACAGCGAACTGGCAAGCGAAGGCAACCACGATGCCTTGCGAAGCCTCATGGACACCCTCACAAAAGAGGGCGACCTGATGATGCAAATGGGCAACAGCCGCGATGCCGCCAAATACTACTCGAAAGCGCTACGCTGCCACAAAAGACTCGGCGCACCCATGGATAAGGATGGCTTGCACCTGTCGATAGCCCTGGCTCGAGCTTTGATGCAGAAAAGCGACCGCCGCGACACTGCCGAGCAACTGCTGCTCACCCTGCAGCCCGTGGCACAAAACCTTGGCGCCAAAGATGCCGCCAAAGAAATTGAAGATTTGCTAAAAGCCAAAAACCGCAATTTCAGTATAATGTCGCTGCTAAAAGGCATCTTCTGATGCTGCGCTCATCACCGCGCTTTTCAGCATCTCTTTCAACAACGAACCAACCATTCATCAAACATAATATGTTAAACAAAACAGAAGAAAACGAACAAAAAACATCGCCTCTCCCGCACCTCGACGAACTGCGTGTGGGAATTGTAGTATCCGACTCGAAAGCCGAAATCTCAAAAGTGCTTTGCGACAGCGCCGTGGCTGTGCTGCGCAACGAGGGTTACCCCGACAACGACATCACCGTGGTGCACGTGCCCAACACATTCCAACTGGTGTTCGCCGCTTCGCGACTCGCCAAATGCCGCGCATTCGACGCCGTGATTATTCTTGGTTGCATTGTGCGCGGAACCACTCCACACTTCGAATACGAGTGCCAGCACGTCACTCAAGGTGCCGCTATACTTAATGCCGAAGGCAAAGTGCCCGTGATTTTTGGCGTGCTCACCGTCGACACCGAAGAACAAGCCTACTTGCGCATCGCCGGCGAAAACTCGGAATGCGACAAAGGCGCCGAAGCTGCCGAAGCCGCCATCAGAATGGCTGAAATAGCTCGCAAATTCTAACAAAAGCAAAAAAATGACTGACAAACAAGCAAATACATTGCATGGCATTCTGCTGATAGCGCTGTTTGCACTATCGGCATTCTTCATTGCCGACTTTGAGTGGGTGAAACGACTGTCGCTCAGCCCGCTTATTGTGGGCATCATTCTGGGTATGATTTACGCCAACACCCTGCGCAAATACATGCCCGCCGACTGGACTCCGGGCATCAAACTGTGCACAAAGCAGATTTTGCGCACCGGCATCGTGCTCTACGGATTCCGTCTAACCATTCAAGACGTCTACAGCATAGGTCTGCCGGCGCTGTGGGTTGACTGCATAGTGATTATTGGCACAATCGCCCTGGGCATGCTGTTCGGCAAACTGCTGAAGATGGACACCGACACCACACTGATGACCAGCACCGGTGCCGCCATCTGCGGCGCTGCTGCCGTGCTCGGCGCCGAACCTGTGGTGCGTTGCGAAGCCCACAAGACAGCCGTGGCAGTGTCGACGGTGGTGATTTTCGGCACACTGTCGATGTTCCTCTACCCGATAGTATATCGTATGGGCATTCTCGACCTCACCACCCAGCAATGGGCAATCTACACCGGCGGCACGCTGCACGAGGTGGCTCACGTGGTGGGTGCCGGCAACGCCATGGACCCCGAAGGCACGCTGCACATTGCCGACCAAGCCACCATCACCAAGATGATTCGCGTGATGCTGCTGGCACCCGTGCTGCTCATCATGGCTGTGATGCTTGCCAAGCGCTCGAATGGCGCAGGCGGCGGCAAGCGCAAGATTGCCGTGCCATGGTTTGCATTCGGTTTCATTGGCATAATCATCCTCAACTCGCTGCTGCAAAGCTGCTCGTTCATTCCGCAAGAGGGCTTGAGCGAATCGGTGAAATACATCAACAGCTTCGACACCTTCCTGCTCACCATGGCAATGACGGCGCTCGGCACCGACACCAGCATCGACAAGTTTAAGGCAGCCGGCGCCAAGCCGTTCGTGTTGGCGCTGATGATTTACGCGTGGCTGCTTGTTGGCGGATATGTGCTCGTGAAAATTTTTGTGTGATTTCATCCCCCAAACATTGCAATTAATAACCTAAAAAACCATATCAACACAATGCATTCAATAAGTTACATGTATAAAATTGGTGTCGGCCCATCAAGCAGCCACACCATGGGACCAAAACGCGCGGCAGAGAAATTTTTGGCGCTGCACAGCGGCGTGTCGAGCTACAAGGTGACACTTTATGGCTCGCTTGCCGCCACCGGCAAGGGCCACATGACCGACAAAGCCATCATCGACGTGCTTTCGCCGGTGGCTCCAACCGAAATTGAGTGGCGCAGCGACGTGTTCCTGCCGTTCCACCCAAACGCAATGACTTTTCATGCCTACAACGCAAATGGGCTTGAAATAGGCTCTCGAACCTACTACTCGGTGGGCGGCGGCGACATCCTCGAAGAAGGTCAGCAAGTGTCGGCACGCCCCGAGGTGTACGAACTGTCGAACATCACCGAAATCAAGGAGTGGTGCCGCAACAGCGGTCGCTCGTTCTGGGAATACGTCGACGTGCACGAAGGCAACACCATCTGGGAATATCTGCGCGAAGTGTGGCAAGTGATGAAAGAAGCGGTGCAACGCGGCATCGAAGCCGAAGGCGTGCTGCCCGGCGGACTGGGCGTTAGCCGCAAAGCCGTGAGCTACTATGTGAAAGCGCTTGGCTACACCGGCAGCCTCAAGAGCCGCGGACTGGTGTATGCCTACGCATTGGCAGTGAGCGAAGAGAATGCCGGTGGCGGAAAGATTGTCACCGCGCCCACTTGCGGTGCTTGCGGCGTGCTGCCTGCTGTGCTCTATCACCTGCACCTCACCAAAGGCTTCTCCGAACAACGCATCTTGCGCGCCCTTGCCACTGCCGGGCTGTTTGGCTTGGTGGTGAAAACCAACGCATCGGTGTCGGGTGCCGACGTGGGCTGCCAAGGCGAAGTGGGCGTGGCTTGCGCCATGGCTGCTGCCGCTGCCAACCAGCTGTTTGGCGGAACACCTTCGCAAATCGAATATGCTGCCGAAATGGGCTTGGAGCACCACTTGGGTCTCACCTGCGACCCCGTGTGCGGTCTGGTGCAGATTCCATGCATCGAGCGTAATGCTTATGCCGCTGCACGTGCCCTCGATTCAAACCTGTTCAGCACTTTCAGCGACGGCAACCACTTCATCAGCTTCGACCGCGTGGTGCAAGTGATGAAGCAAACCGGTCACGACTTGCCAAGCCTCTACAAAGAAACCTCGCAAGGCGGTCTCGCCACCATCCGACGTTAACCTCACGATTCATAAACACCCCTCAAAATAATCAAGGGACCCTTACGGCGAAGCAATTCTCGCTGCAAGGGTCCCCTGATTTATATGAACCTGATTATTATGCGCTTATGGCATCATTAGTCGTTCTTGAAGTTGTCGATGTCGGCAATAATATCGGCAGCCTGACGTTGAGTGCGCAAATACTGACGCACACCAACGATTACACCAATCACAAAGCCAACGCCGCAACCAATGAGCAGAGGAATGGGGTTGGTGTTCACCTGCATTGTTTCCATCACCAGCCAGCCAAGCCACACCACAATGAACGGGATGCTGAACCACAGCCACCTATTTTGCATGCGGCGCAAGCGCAATGCCCGCAGACGCATGTCAATGAGGTCCGACGACAAAGCGCCCTCGCTGTTGATGCCGCGACGCATCTTTATGTTGTAGTAGATTGCCACCAACATAAACACAATGGTGACTATGGTGAACGGCCACGACCATTTCACCAGATAATGGTCGGCAACAATGGCAACACAACCCGCCACGGCAATACCCACCATTGCACGCCCGTCGCGATTGATGCTGCGCACCTTGCTGTTGACCGATGCGCGTATAATACGTTCATTAACAATCTGCTGCTGATTGAGTTTGTTGTTTAAAATCTCAAACTGCGCCTTCAGTTGTTGCAAATCAAATGAGTTATCCATATCTGAAAAAATCTTTTTATTTACAATTTTCAAAAGTTATTATTCTTATAATCACACATATTTTAGTTGTTCGACATCTGCTTCAGCTGCTCGCGTATGCGAAACAACCGAGTGGCAACATTGCTGGTGGTGATGCCCACAATGGCGGCAATCTCATCGTAGGCTATACCCTCGAGCCACAGCAGCACAATTGCACGGTCGAACGGCTTGAGCCGGTGCACGCGGTCGTAGAGCATGCGCACCTGTTGCGCATCGGCATCTTTATCCTCAAAGAAGTCTACGTCCATGGTCAACGGCACCGTGGCGTTTTTCTTCTTCTTACGTTCGCATGAGATGCAAGTGTTCAGGCTAATGCGCCAAATCCACGTTTCCATCTTGCTCTGCCCCTTAAACGAGGGCAAACCCTGCCAGATGTTTATAAGCACCTCCTGAAAAAGGTCGTTAACCTCTTCCGAGTCCTTCGAAAACATAAAACACACGGTGTAGATGGTGTTTTTATGCTTCTTCACCAGTTGCTCAAATTCTCTTTCGTCCATTTAGTGAGTATGTGAATAAAAAAATAATAAGTGTTCGTTGGTTTAATATCTCTGTTTTTGCTGCAATTGCATGCCGCCTTCGCCGTAAGCTTTTTGCAATCACATCCATTTGACGCAAGTGCGCACCGAAAAATTACACATCAAGGCAAAATTTTTTTCAAATTTATTAATCTAAAGGCTTATTTGAAAATAAAATGCTAATTTTGTGTGACTTATTTGCAAACCTACCTCGAAACATATATGAACCGACTAACAACTTTAATACTTGCAATAATTATGACAACAACATCGGCTTCGGCAATGGTTAACGAGCACGGCAAAGTGCTTGCAGTGAAAAAAATTGAACTGAACACTACAGCCATGAGCGACATACCCGCTTTGCTCGACCGCCTCAGCGTGGAGTTTAACGACGTGGACATTGCCAACTGGCCCGAATATAACAAGCAGACACCCGTGGCACAATTCCGCATTGCCCACACCGGCAGCCACATTGTGATTAACTATCGCGCCACCGAAAGCAGCGTGGCATCAACCGCCAACGAGCTTGGCTGGAACGTGTGGGAAGACGCCTGCATGGAGTTTTTCTGCTCGCCTGCCGACGATGGCATCTACTACAACATGGAGTGCAACTGCACCGGCTCGGTGCTGCTGTGCGGCGGCGCCCCCGGCACCGAACGTCCGGCTGCTCAGCCCGAGGTGCTCAACACCATCAAACGCTGGGCATCGCTCGGCCGCGAACCGTTTGCCGAACGCATTGGCACGTGCACTTGGCAAGTGGTGCTGGTGATTCCCACATCGGTGTTCTTCATGCACAATGTGGACAACCTCGACGGCAAATCGTTCCGCGCCAACTTCTATAAATGCGGCGACAAACTGCAACAGCCTCACTTCCTGTCGTGGAACGCAATCAACAACCCAAAGCCAAACTTCCACCTGCCGCAGTTTTTCGGCACAATCGTGTTTGAACGCTGATGCCACAACACCGTTTTTTTATAAAACTGCTGATTTTTAAGATTTTTTTTTGAAAAAAACAACGTAATAAGGTGCAAAAGCAATACCTTTGCACATGCGAAAATAACAATGTGAGGGTTGGCGGCAAATGCCTACCCCACATTATTGTGTAATATATTATCTTACAACAGATTTAAACTAAATGGACAAACTCAGTTACGCCCTCGGCTTGAGCATGGGTCACAACTTCCTTGCATCAGGCATCAAATCACTCCAATACGACGATTTTGCCGCAGGAGTGAAAGCCGTGTATGAAGGCGGCGAAAAGCAAATGACCTTCGACGAAGCCAAACAAATCATACAAGACTTCTTCACCAAACTCGAAGGCGAAGCAGCCGAGAAAAACAAGCAAGCCGGCGAGGCTTTCCTTGCCGAAAACAAAAAGCGCTACGGCGTGCACGTCACCGACAGCGGCTTGCAATACGAAATCAAGAAGGAAGGCGAAGGCAATCCGCCCGAAGCCAAGGACAGCGTAACGGTGCACTACACCGGCACACTCATCGACGGTCGCGTATTCGACAGCTCGGTGCAGCGCGGCGAGCCAGCCACCTTCGGCGTCACACAAGTGATTCCGGCTTGGGTGGAAGCCCTGCAAATGATGAAGCCGGGTGCCGAATGGCGCATCTATTGCCCATCACACATCGCCTACGGCCCTAACGGCGCAGGCGGCATGATTGGCCCTAACGAAACCCTCATCTTCGACATCCAACTCATTGCTGTGAACCGCAACTGATTGGGCTCGGACAACGAAATACAAACAAATTAAACAAACATAAATAAAGAAACAAATGAAAAAAATTCTGTCAATGGCAGCAGCAGCACTCTTGCTGGTTAGCTGCAATGGTAACGCAAGCAAAAACGAAACCCTGAGCGACTCTATCAGCAACCTCATGGGCGAAATGTATGGCTACGGCATCGCCAGCCAAATGAAAAACAGCCCTGACTCTGCAAAGTTCGACAAGGCTGCATTCATTCAAGGCATGGAAATGGTTGCTAACATCGATACTGCCGAAATGAGCAAACTGCAAGGTATGCAACTCGGCATGCAATTGGCTCAAATGCAAATGCAACTCAAGCAACAACAAAAGGTTGACTTCGACAAGAAAAAGTTCATCGAAGCATTCAAGAAGGCTTTCAGCAGCGACTCGCTCAAAGACCCTCAAATGCTGCAAATGCAACTTATGCCTATGATTGAACGCGCCTCGCGCGAAGCTAAGCTCAACGACCCTGTTGCCAAGAAAAACAAGGCTGACGGCGAAGCTTACGCTGCAAAGATGGTGAAGGAAGGCTACAGCAAAACCGAAAGCGGTCTCGTTTACAAGGTGCTTGCCGAAGGTAGCGGCGAAAACTTCACTGCCGACCAACAAATCGACCTCAAGTATGAAGGCAAGCTCATCGACGGCAAGGTGTTCGACTCGACTAACGGCGACGAAACTCGCGCCCTATCACCAAACGGTGTTGTTCCAGGTTTCCGCGAAGCCCTGTTGATGATGAAGCCGGGTGCTAAGATGATTGTTGTTATCCCTGGCGACTTGGCTTACGGTGCCGACGGCCGTGGCGGCATGATTGGCCCGAACGCTACACTGGTGTTCACTATCGAAACCATCGGCGTTCACGAAGTGAAGAAGTAATATCTCACACGCCGCACGATTGCGGCTATCACACATAATCGGGGGCTGTGCCAGTTTCAGGCGCAGCCCTCGATGCTTTTTTATTTACCCATGTAGCCTATGGGGTGCAACCGCAGGATTGGCAGATGACGCCAAAAATTCACAAATTCATCGCAATTTTTACCTCAAAAAACAAACAGCCATCATCGGCAAAAATTTTTAAATTTCATATATTACACTAAATCAATCGTTTAATTATTTTGTAATGATTACAAAATGTTAAATTACAAGTTAATTTTGGTAAATCATATATTAAACACCGTAAAACCTATTGCAAATGAATTTTTCGATATTACCTTTGCATCGACGATAAGAGCGCCTTAGTCTTAATTTAATACTTGATAAGTTTTTAGTTGATTAGAGATAAGGACAGCGCGGAACACTTGATAGGACAAAAAAACAATCCGAAAAAAAATACAGCTAAGCAGTCGCTCTTGTCAGAAGAGAAATTTATTAGTAATCGAACTTTAATTTTAATTTATCACTCGCTATGAGAAGATTATTTATTAGTGCAATTGTTATCTTGAGCTTTGTTGCAAATCAAAACGCATGGGCAAACGGCGGTTTGCGCACTGGCGGCAAGTCACTCACCGAACAAAATCGCGATTCCGACCTCAAATTGTATATCGAAAGCATCTGCGGCGGCACGCTCAGCGACACCAGCGTTTCTTTCAGCAACTCAAAGACTCCGGCAAACAAAGTTGGCGACGTTTACTTTGTAGGCATCAACCACTACTGGAAAGGCGTCAACGCAAGCCCATACAACGCCTACACTCAAATCAACGAAGGCGTTGAAAAGATTGAGAAAGTGAACGACGATTGCAAGCAAACCACCTCGTCGGGTACATTCTACACCCACGAAGCCAAGAACGCTAACAAATTCTTCTTCATATCGCGTCGCGACAACCGCGGCAAAGGCACATCATACAGCCTCGCATTTCAATGGTACGACGAATGGAGCTACGTTGAAAACACCAGCAACGGCTACGACCAGCTCACTGCTTGCTATGCCAAGCTCAAGGACGGCGCTCCTTTCTTCTCGCCTCACAACTGCGACACTTCGCTCGAAACCAACCACTACATCTCGCTCAACGACCCCAACGCCGACGACGAAGAATCAATGAAGGGATACAACTTCACTGCTTTCCTCTACATTCCAAAGTTTGTGAACACCTCAAGCTCGGAAAAAGAGTTTAAAACAGGCGAATACACCTACAACTACAACCCAAAAACAATCTACGTTAACCCTTCACAAAATGGCAAAAACGGCACATTCTATGTGAAGAATAGCGATGGCACTTACACCGAAAAAAGTTTTTATTACTCAACAAAAAGCAAAAACGGCGGCACAAAGACCACTGTTTATGAGAAAGAAGAAACAGAAGTTACCGTTACGGTTCCTGCCAACACTGTTCCTTATGTGTTCTTCTACACCGTTAACCTCAGCGGCGCACGCAGCGAGAAACACGCAATAACTTCGCAATTCGATTGCCCTTACGACGTCACACTCAACTGGACATCGGCTTTCGACAAATACAAGAGCCAAATTCCGTCGACAAAATACGACGGCATGAAGGAGCACTACATCCTCGAGCGCTCTTACGACAAAATCTCGTGGGAAACCATCGAAGGCATCAACGACATTGAAGGCAACGACATGGCATCGTCGAGCGCCAAGACCTACACCGACAGCAACCTCAAGGACTTCAACGAAACCACAGCAAAGATTGGTTACACCGTATACTATCGCCTCACATCGGTTATTCAAAAGAGCAACGGCACCGAAATGGCACGCCGCACCGCTCCCGAAGTCATCACCGTTAACATTCCCGGTTCATCGCCATTCTCGCTCACTCTCAAGGAAGACAGCAAATCAATCTACAACCCGGGCAATATAACCAGCGACGGCGAATACATTGAAGGCAACAACATCTTCACAAACACCATCATTGCAACCGAAACCGACGACCACGACGACGTGATTCTCACCACCGGTGCCAAGCTCGAACTCACCCGCAAAGACGCCGGCAAGGACAACCTGTTGGTTGTGAGCAGCTACACCGTAACCAACGCCTCGATGACCCTCTCGGAACTCGCTTCGAAAATCGGGTTGAACGGCATCTTCACCGAATCGGTTAAGACCCTTCCGGGCATCAAGACCGACTCTTCTTACCAGCTCCGCCTGAAAATAGGCAGCGACGTAATCTACTCGAACATCGTAGACATCGTAGGCTCGAAGGTTAGCAACCAATCGGTGGGCGTTCACCGCTCGGGCACTCCCGACAGCGAAACCTGCGCCGAAACCGAATTGTTCCACAACGAAGTGTCGTTCACTCCTGCCAACACCGGCATAGGCACCGGCTACTACATCTACTGCAACGGCGAAAAAGTGATGACCCTTGTTGACGGCGGCAACCGCAAGTTCACCGACGAAAACGGAAAAGAATACGCCGAGGATGCCAACGGCACACTCACCGTGGTGCACTACTCCGAAGCAGCTCCAATAGCTGTTGGCGAAACCGGCGACAGCGATATGGCAAGCTTCAGCTACTCGGTGGTTCATTTCGACGACAAAGGCAACACCTACGGCAGCGAAGCAATCAACGCCGAATACACCGGCTCTAACGAAGAATTGGTGGTTAACATCCCTCACAAGACTTCGAAGCTGGGCATGCACTACAACCTCGCTTTCATACGCCCAATCATCAACTGGGAAGTTCAGCAATCCACCGCCGACGTGGCTCAACCAATTGCCTACCAAGTTTGGCGTAAGGTTGAAAAGGCCCAATTCGAGCTCAACAACGAGCCAAGCACCGGCGCTGCAGGCAACGTGAACGAAGACGCCCTCGGCACTTTCGAAATGGTGGCTGAAGTTGAAAGCAACGTTCATCAATTTGCCGACGACATTTACTATGCCCGTCGCCAACAAACATCCACTGGAACCACTCAAATCGCTGAAGACGAGATTCGCCCGGTATCTTACTACGTGAAGGCTATCTATAGCGACGACGACGAAGTGGCTCAAAACGAAAAGGAGAAAAACTCCTACGTGATTGCAGTGGAAGCATCGGAAGGTGGCATCTTCACAGCCATCGACGACGTACAAACCGAAGGCATTTCGGTTGAGGTACGCGACAACCACATCATCGTTACCGGCATCGAAGGCACAATCAACGTCTACAACGCCGCCGGCCAACTGGCAGCAACAGCCCATGGCGACGGCAACGTGACCGAAATCGACGCTACCGGTTTCAACGGAGTATATGTGGTTAAAGCACAGAACATGATATCAACAAAAGTACTTATCAAGTGATTTACTAATAAATAATTGATTTTGAGGAAAAAGCGGTGTCTGCGACAGATACCGCTTTTTTTGTGTTTTTTATGAAGAAGATGATGATAAACGTCACTTATGCGAGGCGTTGCGCGGATGGTGATTGAGAATTTCGCTGCGCAGCGTCGAACGGTCGATGTGCACATACACCTCGGTGGTGGTTATCGACTCGTGCCCAAGCATCTGCTGTATGGCACGCAAGTTGGCTCCGCCCTCAAGCAGATGCGTGGCAAAGCTGTGGCGCAGGGTGTGCGGACTCACCGTTTTCTTTATTCCCGCCAAGGCACACAAATCTTTGATTATGTAAAACACCATCACGCGCGACAATGCGCTGCCGCGACGGTTCAAGAACAGCACATCTTCGCTGCCGCGCTTCACTGTCATGTGGTTGCGCACCTCGCTTTTGTAGCGGTCGATGCACTCCAGTGCCACGTCGGAGATGGGCACCAGCCGCTGCTTGTCGCCCTTGCCAAGCACTATCACATAACCCTCGCTGGCAAACACCTGCGACAAGCGCAGGGCAATCACCTCGCTAACGCGCAGCCCGCAGCCGTAGAGCGTCTCAATGATGGCATGATTGCGCACACCTTCGGGCGTAGACATATCAATCATGTCAATCATAGCATCAATCTCGTCGACGCTGAGCACGTCGGGCAAGTGGCGCCCGATGCGTGGAGCCGGCAACAGCTCCGATGGGTTGCGGTCGATATAGCCTTCGATTTGCAAATAACGCATAAAACTTTTTATGCCCGACACGATGCGTGCCTGCGAACGCGGCTGTATGCCTACGTCAATCAGAGCACACACAAAGTTTTCGAGCATCAGCTCGTCAACATCGTGTAAATCAACACCTTCGCCATCGATATAGCTGAGCAACTTGCCTACATCGCGACTGTAGTTCTCGGCAGTGTTTGCCGACAATCCACGCTGCAACCGCAGGTAAGCCACATAGCTGTCCATCACCCTCGATATGTTGGTTATCTCTCGCATCTCAACCACAAATTTATCGCATATTTGTGGATTTTACACTATCTTTGTAAACACAAAAACCAAACACTCCAACGAAAAATTAAATAAGAGAATCATTTTTTTCGATGAAAGATATTGTATTCGCCACCAACAATGCGCACAAACTCAAAGAACTGCGCGAAATAGCCGCCGGCAAACTGAACGTGTTAAGCCTAAGCGACATCGGCTGCCACGACGACATTCCCGAAACAGCCCCTACCATCGAGGGTAACGCAAAAATCAAAGCCGACTACATCAAGCAGCACTACGGCTACGACTGCTTTGCCGACGACACCGGGCTTGAAGTGAGTGCACTCAATGGTGCTCCGGGCGTCTACTCGGCTCGCTATGCCGGCAACGACTGCAACAGCGAACACAACATCGACCTGCTGCTGCACAATCTCGACGGCATCACCGACCGCTCGGCACAGTTTCGCACATGCATAGCACTGCGCCAAGCCGACGAAACACTGCTGTTTGAAGGCATTGTGAAAGGCAAAATACTCACTGAACGCCACGGCACCATGGGCTTTGGCTACGACAGCGTGTTTGCGCCCGACGAAGCCGACGGCCGCTCGTTTGCCCAGATGAATGCCGACGAGAAAAACGCCATCAGCCACCGCGGCCGCGCCACACGCCTGCTTATGGACTATCTGCTCAACCAATAATACAGCATCTGCCAAATTCTTGCACGAGGCTTGGCAAACGATTGCTCTACAATAGCATAATCTTATTATCTTATAGCACAATATTCTTTTGCTGAGCCTATTCGGTTGCTCATTAAGGCAATAATTGCTATATTTGTAGAAACAAAACAAAAACCTCAAAGCAAAATGAACCTAACCAATCGCATCGCATTTGTAGCTGTAGGTTGTGCTGCGGCAATGGCAGCCAGCGCCAGTGGCAAGCACACCGCCATCAAGCCTAATGTGCTCTACATCATGTGCGACGATATGGGTTACGGCGACCTCGGTTGCTACGGTCAGAAGCTTATATCAACCCCCAACATCGACAGTCTGGCAAGCCAAGGCATGCTATTCACGCAAGCCTACGCCGGCAGCCCGGTGAGTGCACCGTCGCGCGCATGCCTGATGACCGGTCAGCACAGCGGACACACAGCAGTGCGCGGCAACAAGGAGTATTGGACACATGCAGGCACCGTCAACTATGGCGAGTGTGTAGACTATGCTGTGGTTGGACAAGAGCCCTACGACCCCAATCACGTGATTTTGCCTGAGATAATGAAGGACAACGGCTACACCACCGGAATGTTCGGCAAATGGGCTGGCGGCTACGAAGGCTCGGTGTCGACGCCCGACCGTCGCGGCATCGACGAGTATTTCGGCTACATCTGCCAATATCAAGCCCATCTCTATTATCCCAACTTCCTCAACCGATTCAGCAAGCAAGCCGGCGACACTGCCGTGACACGCATCGTGCTCGAAGACAACATCAAGCACCGCATGTTTGGCGACGATTACTTCAACCGCACACAGTATTCTGCCGACATCATTCACCGCGAAGCCATGCACTGGATTGAGCGGCAAACACCGGGCAAACCATTCTTTGGCTTGCTCACCTACACCCTGCCGCATGCCGAACTTGCTCAGCCGCACGATTCCATTTTCAATCACTATACGAAGCAATTCTTCGTCGACTGCACATGGGGCGGCAACGAAGACTCGCGCTATAACCCTGCTGACCACACCCACGCCCATTTTGCAGCAATGATTACGCGCCTCGACGCCTACGTGGGCGAGATTGTGGCTCTGCTCAAGCAAAAACAGCTCTACAAAAACACCATCATAGTGTTCACAAGCGACAACGGTCCGCACGAGGAAGGTGGTGCCGACCCTGAATTTTTCGGTCGCGACGGAAAGCTGCGCGGACTCAAGCGGCAATGCCTCGAAGGCGGCATTCGTGTGCCTTACATCGTATGCTGGCACGGCCACACTGCTCCCGGAAGCGTCAGCAACCATCAGCTGGCTTTCTACGACGTGATGCCTACGCTTTGCGACATCATCGGTGTGAAAAACTACACCAAACGCTATGCCCGAACCCAAAACGACACCTTCGACGGACTGTCGTTTGCGCCAACGCTCACCGGCAAAGGCGTTCAGCCAAAACATCCGCATCTCTACTGGGAGTTTCACGAAACCGACCAGATTGCAGTGCGCCAAGGCGACTGGAAACTGCTGGTGATTGCCGGCAAACCACACCTGTATAACCTTGCCAACGACGTTCACGAGGACCACGACGTGGCGGCTCTTCACCCCGAAAAGGTGAAAGAGCTGGTTGAAATTGTGCTCAAAGAACATACACCCAGCAAAAACTTTAAAATCACGTTGCCACAAATATGAAGACAACAAAATTCATATTAACCCTGACCATTGCGCTGCTGAGCATAGCTGCCAAAGCGCAATTGTTCACCGTCACCGACAGCGTTTTGCTATTTGCTCCGGGCGATGCCGGTTCGAAATACTATCGCATACCGGCATTATGCACCACTGCCGAAGGCACCGTGATAGCTGCCGTCGACAAGCGTTGGACCGACGGCGGCGACTTGCCTAACAACATCGATGTGGTGACACGCCGCAGCACCGATGGCGGCAGCACATGGGAAGATGCTGTAACCGTCGACGGCGAAGGCACCGACATAGGCTCGGGCGACCCGGCACTGGTCTACGATGCCAAACGCCGCACCGTGCTGTGCATCTTCACCCACGGCAACGGCCTGTGGCAGTCAACGCCCGACAACAACGGTCACATAATGGTGGCTAAAAGCACCGACGACGGCCGCTCGTGGAGCCGTCCTGTTGACATCAACGCACAACTATATGCCGGAAAAGATAATTGGGTGACCTCGTTTGCAGGCTCGGGGCACGCCGTGCAACTGCGCAGCGGACGCCTGATGTTTGTCATTCAGGTGCGCACAAACCTCGAGAACCCTTACGCGCCACTGTCGTGCTACGCCTGCTTCAGCGACGATGGCGGCGACACCTGGCAGACATCGCTGAACGCTGCCGACACCAACGGCGACGAAGCAAAGATTGTGGAACTGAGCGACGGTACACTCATGATGAGCATTCGCGTGCGCAACTGCGGCTATCACCGCAAGTTTTCATATTCGCACGACGGCGGCTTGACGTGGAGCGCCCCGGTGGCTCACACACAAATAATCGAACCTGCCTGCAACGGCGACGTGATTAGCTACACCCGAAAAGGCAAACGCCCCGTGCTGCTGCACACAGTGCCATTCCACGCCTCGGTGCGATGCAACGTGAGCCTGCTGGCAAGCTACAACAACGGTGCCACCTGGCCACTGCGACAAAGCATTGTGCCCACCGGCTCGGGATATTCGTCAATCACCCAACTTGCCGACGGCTCGATTGGCTGTCTGGTGGAATGCGATTCGCCTAAAGGCTATGAACTGTGGTACTATCGCCTAAAACCCACCGACGCCATCACAAAGGCAACCTATTGAGAAAAAATTAAACTAATTAAATCCATTAATAACTCAAAAAAAACTAAAAGACTCATGAAGAAATTAATTCTTTCAGTTTTGTCGTTAGCAGCCGCATTAACTATGACGCTGCAAGCACAATCTTTGTCAAGTAACACCGGCTGGCACTGGCGTGGAAACACCATCGTGACCGACACCCCGGTTCGCCCCGAAGGCCAGAAGGACGTAATTAACCTCACCACTCCAAAGCTAGAAGTGGTGCGCGTAGGCTTTGCCGGACTTGGAATGCGCGGTCCCGGCGCCGTTGAACGCTTCTCCTATATTCCCGGTACTCAAACAGTGGCATTGTGCGACTACGAAAAAGAACGTGCCGAATCTTGCCAAAAATACCTCACCAAGCAAGGAATGCCCGAAGCCGAAATCTACAGTGGCGAATATGGCTACGTTGAAATGTGCAAGCGTCCCGACATCGACCTCATTTACATTTGCGCCGACTGGGACCACCACTTCCCTATTGCCAAATGCGCTCTTGAAAACGGCAAACACGTTGCCATCGAAGTGCCTTCGGCTATGAACCTCGACCAATGCTGGGAACTCATCAACCTCAGCGAAAAGAACCGTCTGCACTGCATGATTCTTGAAAACTGCTGCTACGACTGGTTTGAAATGACTGCCCTCAACATGGCTCAACACGGCGTGTTCGGCGAAATCATTCGCGTGCAAGGTGCCTACATCCACGACCTCACCCCATTCTGGGATGCCTATTGGAAAAACGGCAAAAACGATAAATTGGGCTGGCGTCTGCGCTACAACCAACACAACCGCGGCGACGTTTATGCCACTCACGGCCTTGGTCCGGTGGCTCAGGCTCTCAACATTCACCGCGGCGACCGCATGACCACCCTCGTGGCTATGGATACAAAATCGGTTCACGGTGCCGAATTGGTTGAACAACGCACTGGCGAACGCTGCGACAACTTCCGCAACGGCGACCACACCACCACACTCATTCGCACTGCAAAGGGCAAAGTGATTGAAATTCAGCACAACACCATGACTCCGCAACCCTACAACCGCCTCTATCAACTCACCGGCACAAAGGGTTTTGCCAACAAGTATCCTATTGAAGGCTATGCTGTCGACGGCGGTCAACTCGTTGAAAGCGGCGTGATGCCTAAGGCTGACAACATCTCGGGCCACAGCTTCCTGCCTGAAAAAGAACGCAAAGCTCTCGAAGATAAATATGAGCACCCAATCCTCAGAAAATATGGCGCAATGGCTAAGGAAGTTGGCGGACACGGCGGCATGGACTTCATCATGGACGCTCGCCTGGTCTACTGCCTGCAAAACGGTCTGCCTCTCGATATGGACGTTTACGACTTGGCTGAATGGTGCTGCCTTGCCGAACTCGGCTCGCTGTCGATGGACAACGGTTGCGCTCCTGTTGAAGTGCCCGACTTCACCCGCGGTCACTGGGAAGATGTCGACGGTTATCGCCACGCATTTGCTCCGGCTGCCGACGAAGCTGCTGCCGAAGCCGCTGCAAAGGCTGCTACTGCCAAACTGAAAGCCAGTGCCGACAAACAAAAATCAAAAAAAGCAAAGAAAGCAAAAAAATAAGGGCTTAACACACCCATAATGACAAGGGCTGCATTGTTGTTTCAGCAAAAATTCATATTTTTGAATCGCTAACAACCGGTGCAGCCCTCGTTGTGTACTTATGCACCAATAACACAAACATATAAACACTATGATTATGAACAAACACATAGCATTTGCCATTGTTGTGGTGCTGAGCGCAGCAGCCACTGCCTGCTCGAGCAGCCGGCTCACAAAAGAAGAAAAAGCACAGATTGAAACTCGCCGTGCCAACTACGTAATCAATAGCATCAACAGCCAACAATTCACCATCGAAATGGACCGCGTGACCCCTTATCGCGGAATCAGCCGCTCGCTCTCCTACGGCTACCTCATCGCAGTGAAAGCCGACACCATAGTGTCGTACCTGCCTTACTTCGGGCAAGCCTATTCGTTGCCCTACGGCGGCGGAAAAGGGCTGAATTTCGAGTCGACAATCACCTCGCGACGACTTATGCGCAACAACAAGAAAATGCTAACCACGCTGCATCTGTTCACCACAAACGACGAGGACACCTACCAATATATAGTGGAGATTTTCGACAACGGACGCTCGCACATCGAAGTGCGCTCGCGCCTGCGCGAAGCAATCTCGTTTGACGGCTACATGAAACTCCCCGACGACCTCAACCGCTAAGCGCCTGTTTCTATATCTATTATCGCTCAGCAATAATAAGAAATTGTGCTCTGATTTTTGTTCGTGGCTAAAGAGTGATATTGATAAAAAAATGTAGTTTTTTATGCAATAAATACTCTGTACTGCATAAAATAGTATGTTTTTTATGCAATATACTTTTAAAATTGAAGAAAAAACAGTAATATTGCATTTGAAAAACAAAATATAATATGAAAACTATCATCCTAAATCAACGCAAAGAACGTGATGAATTAATGTCGCGACCTTACCTGAAACGCCGTATCAGTCAGGATATCGATTTATTACTAAATAGTCGTTTGATAAAACTTATAACAGGTCCTCGTAGAGTTGGTAAATCCACACAGGCGTTATTGATGTTGCGTGATAAGAATTTTGCTTATTTGAATTTCGACAATTATTCTTTGTTGAATGCTTGGAATTCAGACCTTGTTATGCGTATGCTGGACAATATTTATCCCGGCTATGAATATATTTTGTTAGATGAAGTACAGAACCTGGATGGGTGGGACTTATGGGTTAGTGAACTCTATAGATTGGGAAAGAATCTTGTAATAACTGGTAGTAATGCCAGAATGCTAAGTAGTGAAATGGCTACAGTACTGACTGGCAAGTATATCCAGGTGGAAAT
>JBJECZ010000191.1:0-15078 GCA_051871555.1 Muribaculaceae bacterium
AGGATTGACTAAAGAACTGAGTTTAACTGCTGAACAGCAGAAGAAAATCACGGCAATCTACACCGATTTCGACAACAAGCGAAAGCAGAACACCGACATGTCGAGAGAGCAGATGCAAGCCGAACGCGAGAAGCTCGACAAGCAAGTGAGCGCCCTTCTCACCGACGAGCAAAAAAAGAAATTCGAAACCATGAAGCAATCGCGTCGTGGTGGCGGCGGCAAGCGTCAGAAGTAAAAGCGCAATAGCCATAGAATTGAAACGAACAGAGCCGACTCATCATAACAATATGACCCGAGCCGGCTCTCTCTTTGTTCCGAAAATGCGCTTATAATATCAAAACAAAAAAAACGATTCCTAAACTAAATTATGACAAACCGCATGCCGTAACCGCGCGAGCGGATAATATAGCAGATAGTCAGATGATTATATATATTGCGATGAAAGCGCCGAAGGTGCTTCACTATGCTTAACCGTGGGTTGCGCTTCGCTCACCCCGGGCTAAGTGCCTCGCCTATGTTCGGCTTCACACCTTTCAGGCGACATGGCGTATGATATTTTCGAGAATGCAAAAAACGCCTAAGGCTGTTCACTCAATATTGCCATCACCGCCTGGGCATAGGTCTTGCCTATTGGCAATTCTTTGTCGCCAATAAACACCCTTGTGCCCGAGAACCCGCTGATTCGGCCATTTGCCACCACATAGGAGCGATGTATTCGCACAAACCTGTCGTGCGGCAGCGAGGCGAGTGTGCCCGAAAGCGTGGCTTTCGACATCAAATGGCTGCCGTCGGCAAGGTGAAATTTCACATAGTTGCCTATCGCCTGAATATATTCAATGTCATCCACGTTCAGAGGCACGTTTCTATAGTCGCACTTGAGCACTATTTGCGGCTGGGCGTGCAGGCTCTGCTGCGGCGTGGGCTGAGATGACTTGTGTTGCAGCTCATCAACAGGCGGCTGCACCATTTGGCGGCTGCGCCCACGGCTGTACATGCCCACAGCAAAACTGAACATCACCACAATGATGTAGTGCAGCCAAACAGCTTGCCTATTTGGGCGAATGCCCCACACCGGAATGTCCACTCTCTCGGTCGTGGCGTGCTGCTGCCGCAAGTGATAGTAGGGCGAAGTGATTTTGTAAGCCGAAAATCCCGCCGTTATCGTCAACGACAGTGCAATGCATGCCACTGCTGCCGTGAGTCTTCGCCTCGGCAAAAACAGCCTGGGCACCACATAATACCTGAATAGGAAATACGTGGCATAAAGCCACACCACAAACAAGCCGAAATACAACGGAGCCGTGGCCCACCACCGCTCCACAGGGAAGGCGATGATGAGCACCGGCAACAGCACAACGCAAAATGCCGTGTCAACCAATGCGTTAATCTTTTTCACGCTTCGTAGCTGTAACAAAAAAATACTTTTTTCTGACGTGCTCGGGAATTATTTGGTAAATTCCCAAAGAACTGCCTACGATTAGAGGAGGCTCGCGCCTAAAAGTTAAATCGCAAATAGGCTGCCGATGAAAAAACCACAAAAAAACGCCTATCTTCGCACACTGGCGCTCAAAAACAGAAAGTAACCTAAAAATACCTAAACTTAAAATGGCAAATAGCATGCACAACCGCGCGAGCGGTTGCAATTCGACCCCATGTTGAGGGCGAGCGAAGCGATGCCGGCTACGTGGGAGAAAGACGATGCAACTCAATAACATTAACCGCCGCGCGGTTAATGACGCCGACAATCGAGCGGTGGCATGATTGTGGCAGTGGCGGGGGCTGAATTTTGTCACCGAAAAACGTGAGTTTGTCACCTGATGGGCGTGGGGCGGTGAGCAGAGAATGTTTTTGTGGCTATTTTTGCGCCGCAAAAAGATTTTAATCGCAAAAACTATGTATATCCAACGAAAAATGTTTGCCGCCCTTGTCATGGGGTTGGCGTTGATTGCTTGCAAGAACCAGTCGGGAACCGATTCGGAAGGCGCCGAATACAAAACAATGACGGTGAAGCAAGAAAACCGTATGCTAAAATCGGAATACACCGCTCGGCTGCAAGGCTGTCAGGTGGTGGAAGTGCGTCCGCAAGTGAGCGGCACAATCACGCGCATCTGCTTCAGCGAAGGCGATAAAATTCGCCGAGGCCAAACGCTGTTTGTAATCGATCAGGTTCCGTATCGGGCGGCATTGCTCGAAGCATCGGGCAATGTGGGCAGCGCCAAGGCAAAACTTGCCACAGCCAAATTGAATTATGAGAGTGCGCGTGCGCTCAAGCAGAAGAATGTTGTGAGCGACTACGATGTGAATGCTGCACGCAACGAGGTGAACGCTGCCGAAGCAGCTTTGCAGGTGGCTATTGCACAAGAAACCGCGGCACGAAACAATTTGTCGTACACCGAGGTGAAAAGCCCCGTCGACGGTGTGGCAGGCATGATAGCCTATCGCGTGGGCGCACTTGTGAGCAGCAGCATCGCAAAACCGCTCGTAACCGTGAGCGATGCAAGCATAACGTATGCCTATTTCTCGCTCACCGAAAGCCGGATAGTGGATTTGATTAGCCAGTATGGCACAATCGACAAATTCATTGCCAAGAAGCCGGAGGTGGAATTGCGCATGAGCAATGGCAACATATATTCTCACAAGGGCGTGATTGCTGCCGTGAGCGGGATTGTAACCGAAGGAACCGGCGCCGTGACTTTGAGAGCCGACTTTGCGAATGCCGAGGGCTTGCTGCGAGATGGTGGCAGCGGTGCCGTGATTCTATCGTCGGAGCGCACCGGCTGCATTGTAGTTCCGCAATCGGCAACCTACGAGCTGCAGAACAAAGTGTTTGCCTATAAAGTGGTTGATGGCAAGGCGGTGTCGACGCAAATCACAACCACCCCGCTTAGCGGCGGCACCGAGTGCATAGTGGAGTCGGGCCTCAGCAGCGGCGATGTAATCATTGCCGAGGGCGCCGGACTTGTGAGAGAAGGTGACTTAGTTAAACAAACATCCAAAAATACAAAATAACTAACCGCCATGTCAGTAAAAACATTTATTGACCGTCCTATTCTATCGGCGGTTATTTCAATTGCAATCGTGATTGTAGGGCTTATCGGGCTTTCGCAGTTGCCCATCGAGCAGTTCCCCGACATTGCTCCGCCAACGGTGCGTGTCAGTGCCACCTACACCGGAGCAAATGCCGAGACGGTGATGAAAAGCGTAATCACTCCGCTTGAAGAGCAGCTCAACGGCGTTGAAAACATGATGTATATGACTTCAACAGCCACCAACACAGGTGCTGCCACGGTGAGTGTGTATTTCCGTCAAGGCACCGACCCCGACATGTCGGTGGTGAACGTGCAAAACCGTGTGTCGTCGGCACAAGGATTGCTGCCTGCCGAAGTCACCAAGTCGGGCGTCACCGTGCGCAAACGCCAAAACAGTTCGCTCAAAGCCGTCACCCTATATTCGCCCGACGACTCTTACGATGCCAACTTCCTCACCAACTATATGAAAATCAACATCGAGCCGCAGATATCGCGCATTGCCGGCGTGGGCGAGGTGAACATTTGGGGAGCAAGTTACTCAATGCGCATCTGGCTCGACCCGCTGAAGATGGCGCAATATGGCTTGATGCCGTCGGATATTTCCACTGTTCTTGCCGAGCAAAACGTAGAGTCGCCTACGGGCACCCTCGGAGCCGAATCGACCAGCACATTCCAATATGTGCTCAAGTATCGCGGACGTTATGAGCAAGAAACCGACTATGGCAACATGGTCATCAAGTCGCTGCCCACGGGCGAAGTGTTGCGCCTTAAGGACGTGGCAACAATCGAACTTGGAGCCGAGAACTATGCACTGCTCAGCCAAACGAGTGGGCATCCCGGCGCCAACTGCATGATTGCTCAGACCTCCGGCTCAAACGCCAACGAAATCATCAAACAGATTGATGCAACATCAGCGCAGATATCCGAATCGCTGCCTAAAGGCATGGTGCTCACCGACATTATGAGCACTAAAGATTTTCTTGATGCATCGATTGAAAACGTGGTGGAAACCTTGCTGCTTGCCATAGTGTTGGTGGTGCTGGTGGTGTATTTGTTTCTTCACGACCTGCGGGCAACCCTCATCCCTGCGCTTGCCATCATAGTGTCGCTCGTTGGCACATTTGCATTTATCTATGCCGCCGGGTTCAGCCTTAATCTTTTGACGCTGTTTGCAATTGTGCTGGTTATCGGCACGGTGGTGGACAACGCAATAGTTGTGGTTGAAGCTGTTCAGGCGAAATTCGACGAGGGCTACACTTCAGCCTATCAAGCCACAGTTGATGCTCTTGGAGGGCTTACCTCGGCACTTGTCACCACCACGGTGGTGTTTATGGCTGTGTTTATTCCCGTGTGCTTTATGGGAGGCACAACCGGCACTTTCTACACCCAATTCGGACTCACCATGGCTGTGGCTGTTGCCATTTCGCTGGTGAATGCGCTCACGCTTAGTCCGGCGCTGTGTGCGCTCATAATGCGCCCGCCGAAGCTGCAAGCCGGCAACGCTAAGCCCACGTTCTCGCAGCGTTTTCATTTTGCCTTCGACCATTCGTTCCGTCATCTGCTTGGCAGCTATAGCCGTGGCGTAGCATTTTTGTTTCGTCACAAATACTTAGCATCGTTCTCTGTAGTGGCGGCAGTTGCTTTGCTGGCTTGGCTTTTGAACATCACCAAGACCGGTCTTGTGCCTCAAGAAGACATGGGCACAATCAACATCAATGTGCAAACGGCACCGGGCAGCAGCCTCGCCGAAACCGAAAAGGTGATGAATGAGGTGGATAATGCCATACGCGATATTGAGCAGGTGAAAATCTATTCTCGTGTAACCGGCAAGGATGCTCGTCACAACCAATCATCGTCGGCTGGCTCGTTCACGCTCAGGCTTAAGCCATGGGACCAGCGCACCAAAGCCGGCGACGACCAGAATGCAGTGATTGAGGAAATCTACCGCCGCACCGACCATATAAAAACGGCGCAAATACGCGTTTCCACTCAGCCAATGATTTCGGGCTATGGCACAAGCGACGGTTTTGAACTATATGTGCAAGACAAAAAAGGCGGAAGCGTTGACGACCTGCTCAAATACACCCGCAACTTCATCGACGCCATGAACAAGAAACCCGAAATATCGAGGGCTTACACCACTTTCGACAACAAATATCCGCAATATCAGGTCGACGTCGACGCCGCCCTTTGCAAGCGCAATGGCGTGTCGCCAACCGATGTGCTGAACACGTTGGCAGGATATGTTGGCGGCAGCTATTCAAGCAACTTGAACCGCTTCACCAAGCTCTATCGCGTGATGGTGCAGGCATCGCCTGAGTTCAGGCTCGACACCTCGGCTCTCAACAACATATTTGTGCGCAACAGCAGCGGTGAGATGTCGCCATTAGCTCAATACGTCACGCTCACACGCGTATATGGCTCGGAGAGTCTGTCGCGCTTCAATCTTTTCTCAGCCATAGCCGTTTACGGCACGCCAGCCGAGGGCTACAGTTCGGGTCAAGCCATCAATGCAGTGCGTGAGGCTGCCCGAGAGGCGCTGCCCGAAGGCTACGGCTATGAATTCGGCGGCATGGCGCGCGAAGAAGCCGGTTCGTCGGGCACCACAACGCAAGTGTTTGTGATTTGCATAGTTTTCATCTATCTTATCCTCTGCGCCCTTTACGAGAGCGTTATGATACCTTTTGCTGTGATTCTCTCGGTGCCGTTTGGGCTTGCCGGCAGCTTCATCTTTGCCCAGATATGGGGACTTGAAAACAACATTTACATGCAAACAGGACTGATTATGCTCATAGGTCTACTCTCAAAAACAGCCATCCTGCTCACGGAATATGCCTCGAGCCACCGGCGTAAAGGTATGTCAATCAGCGCTGCCGCCATGGCAGCAGCAAAAGCTCGATTACGACCCATCCTCATGACCTCATTGACAATGATTTTTGGCATGCTGCCGCTGATGTTTGCCAAAGGCGTAGGAGCCAATGGCAACATGTCGGTGGGCGTTGGCACCGTTGGCGGGATGTTGCTTGGCACCGTGGCTTTGCTCTTTGTGGTGCCGCCGTTGTTCATCGTGTTCCAGTGGCTGGAGGAACGCTTTGTGCATTTCAAGCCCAAACGTGCGGCTTTGCCATTAGCTGCAATAGCAGTAGGCGTGTGTCTGAACAGCTGCGGCGTGTATGGCACTTATTCGCGTCCCGAGCAATGCAACCCCACCGAACAGCTTTTGCGCGACAACGTTGCTTATGCCGATTCTGCCGCACCTATGACTGTGGCATGGAGGCAGTTTTTCACCGACCCTGATTTGCAGTCTCTCATCGAGGCAGCCGTTGAACGTAACACCGACCTAAACGTGGCTCGCCTGCAAATCGAGGAGGCTCAGGCTACGCTCATGGGTGCAAAGTTGTCGTATTTGCCGTCGCTTTCGCTCAATCCGCAAGCCGGTGTAAGCCATTACGACGGCGACACCAAACGAACATATAACCTTGGCGCAACAGCTTCGTGGGAACTCGACATCTTTGGCAAGGTGACCAACGCCAAGCGCGAAGCGGCGGCGGCTCTTGTTCAATCGCAGGCTTACGTTAAGGCTGTGCAAACATCGCTTGTTGCCACCGTAGCCGAGAATTACTACTCGCTTGTGATGCTCGACGAGCAACTTGCAATTTCGGAGGCTACGCTCAACCTTTGGGACGAAACCATCACCACCCTTCAGGCACTGGTTGAAGCCGGCAAAGCGAACGACGTGGCTGTGCATCAGGCGCGTGCTTCGCGCAATGCACTGGAAGCCTCGGTGCTGACGCTGAAGAAAAGCGTGAATGAAATTGAAAACAGCTTGGCAGCGCTGACAAAAATGCCGCCCGCTCCAATAAAGCGCGGAAAACTTGCCAATCAAACTTTGGGGGCATCGATATCGAAGGGCGTTTCGCTGGAGGCGCTTGCCGCTCGCCCCGATGTGCAGCAAGCCGAAGCCGCCCTTGCCCAGACATTCTATTCAACCAACATAGCACGTTCGGCTTTCTATCCGAGCATTGTTCTGTCGGGGTCAGTTGGCTGGACCAACAACGGTGGCGGCGCAATCATCAATCCCGGCAAATGGATGTCGTCGGCTCTTGCTTCGCTCACGGCTCCGCTGTTCAGCAAAGGCACTCTCACGGCAAACCTGCGCATTGCCGAGGCTCGGCAGCAGGAAGCGTTGCTCCGATTTGAGCAGACGCTTTTCGATGCCGGCAACGAGGTGAACAACGCCATTATCGAATGGCAGACTGCCGACGGAAGAATGGCGTGCGACCGACGCCAAATTGAAGAATTGCAGCAGGCTGTGGAACGAAGCAAATGGCTGATGCAATACACCTCAGCCAACTATCTTGAAGTGCTCACTGCCCAGCAATCGCTTTTGAGCGCACAGCTCACTCTGGCACAGGACGCATCGAGCCGTATTGCTGCAGCCATACACCTGTATCACTCACTTGGCGGAGGAGTGTGAAGCACATCACATTGTTAAAGCAATGATAGACAAATTACACGTTTTTTTTGTAAATTTGCGGGAGTTTTTCTTATAAATCATTATCGTTATGGAAAGAAGTGAAACACCTGTGTTGCTGCTCACCGGTTATCTGGGCAGCGGAAAGACAACTCTGGTTAACCGCATACTTAACAACAAGCGCGGCATAAAATTTGCCGTTATCGTCAACGACATCGGCGAGGTGAACATCGATGCGTCGCTGATTGAAAAAGGCGGAATTGTTGGCAAAAAAGACGACAGCCTGGTGGCACTGCAAAACGGTTGCATCTGCTGTACACTCAAGATGGACCTTATTGAGCAACTTCACGACATCACTAGCACCCACCGATTCGATTACATCGTAATTGAAGCCAGCGGCATTTGCGAACCTGTGCCCATTGCTCAAACCATCTGCTCGATGCCGCAGATGGGCGCCGAATATATGCTCGACGGGCTTGCCCGACTCGACTGCATCTGCGCCGTTGTTGATGCCCTGCGCCTTAAGGACGAATTTGGCTGCGGCGGCGCACTCCTGAGTTCCGACATCGACGAGGAAGACATCGAAAACCTTGTGATTCAGCAAATTGAATTCTGCAACATTGTGTTGCTCAACAAGGCATCGATGGTTGAGCCAAACGAATTGGCTCGCGTGAAGGAAATCATCAGAACACTGCAACCAAAAGCCGAAATTGTGGAATGCGACTACTGCGACGTTGCCCTCGACAAGATTCTCAACACCGGAATGTTCGACTTCGACAAGGTTGCCACCTCTGCCGCATGGATTAGAGAAATGGAAAACCTCGATGACGACGACGAGCACGAACATCATCACCACGACGATGACCACGACGAGCACGAACATCACCACCATGACGACGATGACGAGCACGAACATCATCACCACGATGACCACGACGAGCACGAGCATCATCACCACGGGCATCACGACGAGCACGAGCATCATCACCACGGGCATCACCATCACCACCATCATGGCGAAGGCGAGGTGGAGGAATACGGCATCGGCACATTCGTTTACAAAGCACGCCGCCCGTTCGACCTCAACCGCTTCGATTATTTCGTGGCACGCAATTGGCCTAAGGGCATCATCCGCGCCAAAGGCATTTGCTACTTCAAGAGCGAATCACACATCTGCTACCTGTTTGAACAAGCCGGCAAGCAAGTGAGCCTGAACAACGCCGGTCAATGGTACGCCACAATGCCCGACGACGAGCTGCAAGAAATGCTCATGCGCGACGAGAGCCTGCGCCGCGACTGGTTAGACCCTTACGGCGACCGTCAGCAAAAACTGGTGTTCATCGGTCAGCATCTCGACCGCGAAGCCATCACCAAAGCGCTCAACGACTGCCTCGTGGAGTTCTAAATCCCCGGAAGCAATCAATCACAAAATCACATACGGGCTATGTCAAGGTTTCCCTCGGCATAGCCTTTTTTGATTATCTGCCATGAATTGGCAGATGTAGCTCACATTTCTTTAGGAATTAACACACAAAATCATTAATTTTGCATTATGCAAAAAACCATTGTTTAACACCATAAAACCCAAGACTAATTGTTAATGAAATCGTCAATCCTATCAATCGTGGCTGCAGCAGGTTTGCTGTTATGCTGCACCGAAGCCCAAGCCGAGAACCCAAAGCGCGAGTTTCGCGGAGCGTGGATGCACACCGTGGGGCAGATGCAATATTCGCGCATGACCACCGAACAAAACCAAGCCTACCTGCGCCGTCAGCTCGACTCGCTGCAAATGGCTGGCATTAATGCCATTGTGTGGCAAGTTCGCCCAAAAGCCGACGCCTTCTACGAATCGAATCTCGAGCCATGGAGCGTGTATCTGACCGGCGAATTCGGCAAACGCCCAGAGCCGTTCTGGGACCCTCTGCAATTCATGATTGACGAGTGTCACCGCCGCGGCATGGAGCTGCATGCGTGGCTCAACCCGTATCGTGTGACCAACACCAAGGGCGAGACAAAAAAGTTGTCGAAGGACCACATCTATCACAAGCATCCCGAGTGGTTTGTGAGCTACGGAGGTCAAACCTACTTCGAGCCGGGTCTGCCCGAGTGCCGCGAATTCATCTGCAATGTGGTGCGCGACATTGTGAGCCGCTACGACATCGACGCCATTCACATGGACGACTATTTCTACCCTTACCCCACCAAGGACGAGTTCCCCGACGACAAAAGCTATGGCCGCTACGGTGGCGGCATGAACCGCGGCGATTGGCGCCGTCAGAACGTCGACCTGCTCATTGAAGGGCTGCACAAGGTGATTCTCAACGAGAAACCCTGGGTGCGCTTCGGCATTAGCCCATTTGGCGTGTGGCGAAACATCACCAGCGACCCTCGCGGCAGCCAAACCAACGCGCTGCAATGCTACGACGCGCTGTATGCCGATGTGCTCAAGTGGACCGAGCTGGGATGGGTCGACTATATGGTGCCTCAACTCTATTGGGAACTCGACCACAAGCGCGCTCCAAGCCGCGTGCTCAACCCCTGGTGGAACGACAACGCCAACGGTCGGCACATGTACATCGGACAGTCGGTGGAAACCACAATGAAAACCGCCGGCCCCGACAGCGACAACCCCACCGAACTCGACCACAAGATTCGCATCACGCGCCAACTGCCCAACATTCAAGGCAACTGCTGGTGGCCGGGATACTCCATCACCCGCAACAGCCGCGGCGTGTGCGATTCGCTTGCCACCCGCCAGCAATCGACAATTGCGTTGGTGCCCGCCTACACTTGGCTCGACAACATTGCCCCCGACGAAGTGACAAACCTGAAGCTGCAAAGCAAACGCGGCACAAAGACGCTCACATGGCGAGCTCCCGAAACCACCGACCCGATGCAAGTGGCTAAGGCATTTGTGATTTATCGTTTTGCCCAAGGCGAGGAGGTCGACCTCGAAAACGCCGCTGCCATCGTGGCGGTTACATCGAACACCGAATACGCAGTGCCTGCCTCCACGCCCAAAGGCACCTACCGATTTGTGGTGACCGCTCTCGACCGCGTGAACAACGAGAGCCCCGAAGGCAAAGCGGTGACTGTGAAACTTTAATGCACAACAAAGCAACGATGCCACACTCCAACGAAATATTCCGACAAGCCACAGCGGCCGACACCGACCGCTGTTGGCTGATTCTGCAGCAAGGCAAAGCCCAAATGTTTCGCGAAGGCAAACACCAATGGACCGAAGCCTATCCCTCGCGCCAAAGCGTTGAAACCGACATTGCAAATGGCAACGCATACGTGATTGAGCGTCGAGGCTCGGTGATTGCCTACGGCGCAGTGATTGCCAACGGCGAACCGGCATACCAACAGATTGCCGACCTGTGGCTCACCAATGCCGACTATGTGGTGGTGCACCGCCTTGCCGTGGCTGACGAGGCAAAGCGCCAAGGTGTGGCAGCACGCTTCTTCGGCTATGCCGAGCAATGGGCGCTGCGGCGCGGAATACACAGCTTTAAGGTCGACACCAACTACGACAACTTCTATATGCAACGCCTGCTGCGCAGCCAAGGATTTATGTATTGCGGCGACGTGCACTATCCACAAGGCGACCGCATGGCATACGAAAAAGTGCTGACCGGCGATAAATAATATTTTGAAATTCAAAACTTTATTCATACATTTGCAATACGACAGCAAAATAATAGTATGTAAATAATTTTAAATTCCGTCAGTTATGGCACCTTCATTAATCATCATCGTTGCAGTTGCAGCCATTCTTCTGGTTCTGCTAATTATGTTCTTCACCTACAACAACAAGGAGATATATCTGCGCAAAGAAGCCGATGCTCAACGCAAAAAAATTGAGAGCACACACGACAAAATGTGGAAAGTGATTAAGCAAAAAGCCGAGGTGAGCGACAAATATCGCGAAACTTTCGAGCGCGTCTACCCCGAAATAATTGCCGGTCGATACAGCGACGGTTCGTCGGCGATGAAGTGGATTCAAGAAGCCAACCCCAACTTCGACATTGCTGATGGTACTCTGCGCAAGCCTATGCGCCGGCGTAATCTACTTTCTTCCAAGACTATTTTAATACCAGACCAATCGGCTGCAACCGCCAAGCCAACTATTCCTCCTCGGCAGGCTGCGGTTTGCGGTGTCGGTCCATAATTCGATAGCCCGTTGCGGCAACGATTATACTCATAATCGGGCTCACTAAATTGAATATGCAATACGGCAGATAGGTGAGCGTGGCAACGCCAAGCACCGTGCTCTGCACCATGCCGCAAGTGTTCCACGGAATAAGCACCGAAGTAACGGTGGCTGAATCCTCAGTTGCGCGGCTCAGCACACGCTGGTCGATGCCCAAGCGGCGATAGATGTTGCCGAACACGCTACCTGTGAGCAGAATGCTGATGTATTGGTCGGAAGTTGCCGTGTTGAGCGTGACGCCTGTGAACGCCGTAGATGCCACCGCCGAAACTCTGCCGCGCGCCACCTTGGTGAACAGGCGCGTGATGCCGTCGGTCATACCGCCAGCCGTGAGCGTCGCCCCAAAGCACATTGCGCATAAAATCAGCCACACAGTGCTCATCATGCCGCCCATGCCACGCGTTGCCACCAGCTCGGTGAGCATCTCGTTCGACGTTGTTATGCTTGTGGAGCCATAAAGCACCTGCATAGCGCCGGCAAACATATCGCCTCCGGCAAGCTCAGCAATAATGCCCGGCTGAAACACCAACGCACAAATCACACCCATCACCGACGCCGTGAGCAGCGTTACCAACGCCGGCACGCGCTTCACAATCATCACCGCCGTGATGATGGGCACAATCAGCAGCCACGCGCTCACATCAAAGCGCTGGGCAATGGCGCCTCGGAATGCATCAAGTTCGCCCGAGGTCACCGCCTCGTGATTGAATCCGGCAACGAAAAACACTATCAGTGCAAGCAAAATCGAGGGAATGGTGGTGATGAGCATGAACCGGATGTGCGAGAACAACCGCACTCCGCACACACTCGAAGCCAGAATGGTGGTGTCGGACAACGGCGAAATCTTATCGCCAAAATATGCCCCGCTGATTATGGCTCCGGCTATCCAGCCCTCGTCGAAACCCTGCGCTTTGCCGATGCCCATAAGCGCCACGCCAATGGTAGCAATTGTGGTCCACGAACTGCCCGTCATCACACTCACCACCGCGCTCAAAACGCATGTGGCTGCAAGAAACACGTCGGGACTGATGATGTTCACACCGTAATAAATCATTGTCGGCACTACGCCGCTCACCATCCACGAACCGCCAAGCGCGCCAATGAGCAGCAGAATCACAACAGCCATCGCCACGCTGGAGATGTTCTTTGTAATAGCCGCCTCGAAATTACGCCAAGGCACACGGGCATAAACCGTGGCAATGATGCAGCTCACCGCCGACGCCGCCAACAACATCACCTGCGTGGCACCGCTGAGCGAATCGCTGCCAAATGTGCGAATGGTGACCACAATCATCGCCACCAACACTATCAGCGGCACAACCGAAAGCACAATCGGCATTTGCCGAGTCTTAGTTTTCTTCATTATTCTTTTTTACCCTGATTACATTTCTGCAAACCCAGGAACTCCCTTCCTTGCAATTATTTTGCAAAGTTACAACAAACACCCCACTCCCACAAATCATCCCTTTCCCCACTCGTCAGCAAGGAATATAAAAAAGCCAGTCCACATAAAGTGAACTGGCCTATTTGTTATCAAAAATAAAAGATTTAGAAGTTAAGACCTACACGAACTTTCAGCGTTGAAGCATGAACATTCATAAAACCCTGTAACTTTGTGAAATCATATCCATAACTAAATCCGAATACGAATCTTTGATAATGAGCATCAACACCTAAATGTCCACCTACATTAAACCGATTACATGAATTCTCTCCCGAGAACATATTAATACTCTCAGAATATCCATATTCATAGTCATTATGTTTTTCATTACCATAAACATACACTTTAAAATCTGCTCCTACATATGGCACAATATGAAGATTATCAGCAATCAATAATTTCGCTGCAATATTGAGCGGGATATTAATGTCAATAAAATCATACGAGGTATCCTCTTCATAATCCCATCCATCTCCTCCTTGACTGCTGTGCACCCAGCTCAATTCAAATCCAGGTTCAAAATAAATAGGAGCATCCTTTGTGATCTTCCATGATTTAACCACACCGACATTTATACCGCCGAGGTCAAATGAATTAGATAGCGATTGATTTTCATAACCGATACGTACGCCTTTCCAAGTACCTTCATCTGTTTGCGCTGATGCATACAAAGTGCTAATGCCCATAATGGCACAAATAATTAAGCTTTTAATTTTCATAAAAATGCAGTAATTGCTCTATGTGACATTCTGTGTGGCAATATCACAATAGAATTTATACATAAATTATATTAATATATAAAGAAAACAATCACACAGTATTCGCCGAATAAGCGCGAACATTGTTTTCTTTTGTTATTCCATATTCAAGCAATGGAATGTTGCCGGGAAGTTATGTTTCATAATAAAATATGTCTGAACTTTTGCTTCACACAACTTCCTCAGCAAACATTCACTAAATCTAATCTACTAAACTTGCAGTTATTGCACGAACTCTTTCTTTATCGTGCCATCGTTGTATTTTACGATATTTACACCTAATACAGGATGTATAATTCTTTTCCCATCAATTCCAAAGCGCTCAACTTCCGTGATATTGCCTTGTTTAACAGTATTAATGTCAGATGTTCCTGTAATAGCTGTAGTGGTTTCCTCAGGTTTAATAATATTCAAGTTTGATTGTGTGAGTTCTACATTTTTTATGACAAGAGTTTTATTACCAACAAACTCTTCATTAGCTTTAAATGTAATATATATCACCGCCCCGCTATTACCCGTCAGCGAAGCGCCTGATGTGGACAACAATACAAGGGCAAATGTGCCATCTTGCTTTGTATTTGAGGTAACATCGTGAACATGACCGCCACCTCGCTTCGCTGCCGAACGGTCAGTTACCTCTAACAAATCACCGTATTCGTCACTTGCCACCGACAATCCTTCAGGCAATGTCATTTCCATTGAGAAAGCGGCAATTTCAACATCATTCGTCAATTGTATTGCAACTGTTTCTGTTTCACCAGCAACAATTGAAAAATCTTCAATATACAGTTTGTTCTCGGCATTTGCAATAATCTGAATTAATGCCATCAACAATATAATTCCAGTCTTTTTCATTTTTCATTTTTTATTTAATAATTACTTTTTCACCTTTTTGATTTACATAAACACCCTTTGCAGGATTATCCTTAATTCTCCGCCCAAGCAAATCATATAATTCTTCATTAATATCGTCCTTAATAATGGTTAATTTCTCATACGAAATGCCATTAGCGTTAGCCTTTGTGTCGGCAACAGGTATTTCAACAGCATCTACCGTAGTGGCAACAGCGTTATCCAACACGATAGTTCCACTACCACAGAAACTGATACTGTTTCTTTGAGTGTGTCTAAGCGAAGGCACCAAAAAGGGACCTGTCTAT
>JBJECZ010000192.1:0-3667 GCA_051871555.1 Muribaculaceae bacterium
GCAATTGAACTAAAAAATCTTACAAAACGCGCCGACAATTACTAGCAATGGTACAACGACCTTGTTGTTAAGGCTGATTTGGCTGAACAGTCGGCAGTTAGAGGATGTATGGTAATCAAACCATACGGTTACGCAATTTGGGAAAAAATGCAACGTGTGCTCGACGACATGTTTAAAGCCACCGGACACGTCAACGCTTATTTCCCTTTGCTGATTCCGAAATCGTTTCTCAGCCGTGAGGCAGAGCACGTCGAAGGATTTGCAAAAGAATGTGCAGTGGTTACCCACCATCGACTGATGAACGACCCCGAAGGCAAGGGAGTGGTAGTTGACCCGGCAGCTCGGCTCGAGGAAGAACTCATCATTCGTCCTACATCCGAAACCATCATTTGGAACACATATCGAAATTGGATTAGCTCGTATCGCGACCTGCCAATCCTTTGCAACCAATGGGCAAACGTGATGCGCTGGGAGATGCGCACGCGTATGTTCTTGCGCACCGCTGAATTCCTTTGGCAGGAAGGTCACACTGCTCACGCCACCCGTGAGGAGGCTGAATCTGAAGCTGTGAAGATGCTTGGTGTATATGCCGATTTTGCCGAGAAATATATGGCAGTACCTGTAATTAAGGGTGTAAAGTCGGCTAACGAACGCTTTGCCGGTGCACTTGAAACCTACACCATAGAGGCTATGATGCAAGATGGAAAGGCATTGCAGTCGGGCACATCGCACTTCCTCGGTCAGAACTTTGCAAAGGCATTCGACGTTAAGTTCATCAACAAGAACAACGAACTTGAATATGTTTGGGCTACATCGTGGGGCGTTTCAACCCGTCTTATGGGTGCACTCATCATGACCCACAGCGACGACAACGGTTTGGTGCTTCCTCCTAAGTTGGCACCGATACAAGTTGTAATCGTGCCAATCTATAAGGGTGACGACCAATTGAGCCAAATCAACGAGCGTGTAGCTCCTATTGTTGAAAAACTCAAGGCAATGGGCGTAAGCGTGAAATACGACAACGCCGACAATAAGCGTCCGGGCTTCAAATTTGCCGACTACGAACTAAAGGGTGTGCCTGTACGCCTTGTGCTTGGCGCACGCGACCTTGCAAACGGCACTATCGAAGTGATGCGTCGCGACACGCTTGAAAAGAGCACAGTGTCGATTGACGGCATTGAGGAATATGTGAAGAATTTGCTCGACGACATCCAGAATAACATCTTCCAAAAGGCGCTTAAACACCGTTCTGATCTCACTTACACCGTCGACACTTACGATGAATTTAAGGAACAAATCGAAAAGGGCGGCTTTATTCTGGCACACTGGGACGGTACTTCCGAAACTGAAGAACGCATTAAGGAAGAAACCAAGGCAACTATCCGTTGCATTCCTTTGGACGGCGACAAGACTCCGGGCAAATGCATGGTTACAGGCAAGCCATCGGCACAACGCGTAGTGTTCGCCCGCAACTATTAATCTCGAGTATATACTTTATCTTTTATATGAGGCTGTGTCAATAGACATGGCCTTTTTGCACGCTTTTTTTGATGCAGTTTCTTTAGCCGTGCATTTGACCTCGACAATGGCTACGTTTTCCGCCACAGGTAAAAACCGTGCCAATCACAACGAAAGGGTCGCCCCAAAGGCGGCTTTTTTAATATTTGCCATAATCTACAGGATATGGAGATTTATTCAATTTGCCGAATTTACCTTTATGTGTAACAGACAATTGTAATAGAAAGTGGCTGATTCTATCTTTTTGTCATTGGTCAGATTGTAACCTTCAAATAATTCATTAATAACATGAGCTTCTAAGGTTTGAATTGTGAATTGCAACATGCAAGATACTTGCAAGTCATTTGCACCAAAATGCGCCAAAAAGGAACAAAATGTGTCACGCAACTCCTTTTTTTAAGAGTCGCCACATAAGCTTTCGTCAATATTATAGCAGGGAAATAAAAAATAGAACTAATTGAATATCAGTTGATTATCAATTTAGTCCTATCTTCTTTTTGGGTTGTGGGCGTTGACGGATTCGAACCGCCGACCCTCTGCTTGTAAGGCAGATGCTCTGAACCAGCTGAGCTAAACGCCCTTTAATTGCTCGGGTTGTTTCCCGTTTGCGTTTGCAAAGGTATAACCTTTTTTTGAGTTATGCAAAGAAATCTTGAAAAAATAGTTGAAAATTATTTCGTTGATGTATTAAAGATGTTGTATCTTTGCAGCAGAGCTGCGAAAATAGGCTGCGTTCGTCATGGCAGAATCGAAAACCTGCGGGTTTTGTTTTTGTTCTGCGTTCACTTGCACTATCTTTGTAGAGTGTAATATGGTCAGGTTGTTTGAAATCTGTATGTTATGTAATTGCTTTTCGCGATACGGGTTGTATTGATGCTCGTTTATGTGAAATGAAAAAAGATTGTTAATAAAGACGTTTAATTAAATTACACATATATATTTATTTATGGTTTTAAGTCCTTTGACAGCTGTGTCGCCAATTGATGGCCGTTATCACAGCAAGACTGAAAAATTGAGTGAATACTTTTCGGAGTATGCTTTGATTCGTTATCGTGTAAAGGTTGAGGTGGAGTATTTCATTGCTTTGTGCGAATTGCCGTTGCCTCAGCTTGCCGGTGTCGACAAGGGTTTGTTTGGTGCTTTGCGCGACATTTATGCGTTGTTCAGTGTTGAAGATGCTTCTCGAATAAAGGAGATTGAGAGTGTAACTAACCACGACGTGAAGGCTGTGGAATATTTCCTGAAGGAGCGTTTCGATGTTTTGGGCTTGGAAAAATATAAGGAGTTTATTCATTTTGGATTGACTTCGCAGGATATCAATAACACATCGGTGCCTATGTCGGTGAAGGATGCCACAACCGAGGTTTTGTTGCCAATGCTTCGTGAACTTATTGACAAGCTTAATGCTTTTGCCGAAGAGTGGCATGACGTGCCTATGCTGGCCAAAACCCACGGACAACCGGCTTCGCCTACGCGTTTGGGCAAGGAAATCAAAGTGTTTGCTTACCGCCTGGAGAATCAGCTTCGTCAGCTTGAGGCTGTGCCTGTAAGCGGCAAGTTTGGCGGTGCTACGGGCAACTTCAATGCTCACTTGATTGCGTTCCCAAACTATGATTGGCGCGCCTTTGCCAAGAATTTCATGGAGAACAGCCTTGGCATTCAGCGTGAGGAATGGACTACTCAGATTAGTAACTACGACAATTTGGGCGCATTGTTCGATGCCATGAAGCGAATCAACACAATTGTGATTGACCTTGACCGTGACATTTGGCAGTATGTGTCGATGAACTATTTCAAGCAAAAAATCAAAGCGGGCGAGGTTGGTTCGTCGGCAATGCCTCATAAGGTTAACCCGATTGACTTTGAGAATTCGGAGGGTAATTTGGGTATTGCCAATGCGGTGTTGTCGCACTTGTCGATGAAATTGCCTATTTCGCGTCTGCAGCGCGACCTCACAGACTCTACTGTGTTGCGCAATGTGGGCGTGCCAATGGGGCACATGGTTATTGCTTTGGCAAGTACCTTGAAAGGCTTGAACAAGCTTATTCTTAACGAGGATGCTATTAATGCTGACCTTGACAATATGTGGAATGTAGTGGCGGAAGCCATTCAGACGATTCTGCGCCGTGAAGGTTATGAGAAGCCATAC
>JBJECZ010000193.1:0-3602 GCA_051871555.1 Muribaculaceae bacterium
TTGTTGCTCAGGTACTTAAAAAGTTATATTGGTAATAGTGTTGCGGAATTAAGGGTTAATACATTTCACAGAAAGGGGCGTCTTGCACAATATCAGCAAGATGCCCCTTAAATATGCTTTGCCGTCAGGCATAGTTACATGTTCACGTATTTCATGTATTCGTCGTAGGAGATGTATCTGCCGCCCATCGATTTGAGATGTGCTGTTTCAAGTTGGCAGTCAATCATTACTCCACCGTGCTTGCTGAACACTTTTGCAAGATAAATCAATGCGAATTTCGATGCGTTGGGCACGCGCGAAAACATGCTCTCGCCAAAGAAGCATTTGCCAAGTGTCACACCGTAGAGCCCGCCAACAAGGCTGTCGCCATCCCACACCTCCACGCTTGCTGCCAGGTTTTGATTGTGCAGTTCGGTGTATGCCTTAATCATGTCCTCGCCGAGCCATGCGCCGTCTTCGTCGATGCGTTTTTCGCTGCAACCGTGAATCACTCCGTCGAAGTCGCGGTTGATGGTGATGGTGTAGCGGTTCTTGTTGATTTGCGTGCGCATCGAGTGAGATATGTGAATTTCGTTGGGGAAAATCACAAAGCGCTTTAGCGGGCACCACCACATGATTATTTTGTCGCGGAACGAATACCATGGGAAAATGCCGTGGCTATAGGCAAGAATCAGTCTGTCGATGCTGAGGTCGCCGCCAAAGGCAAGCAATCCGTCGTCGTCGCCATCGAGAGGGTTGGGAAACCAAAGTTTATCGTCGAGTAATACTGCCATCGTCCTGTTTGTTATTTGGTGTTGGTTTCAGTTTTGCATTGTTTGGCACGTATTGTTAGCGTCAACTCGTCGCTGCCGGGCTTCAGAGTGAATGTGGCGTTGCCGCCTTTCTTGAGCTTGCCGAATAGGATTTCGCGCATGAGCAGCGGTTTGAGCAACTGACTGATGACGCGGTCGATTTCGCGTGCGCCATATTCTGGTGTGAAGCCTTTGGCAAGCATCCAGTTGGTGGCATCGTCGTCGAGTGCTATCGTAATCTTGCGGGCGCTAAGGCGAGAGCGTAGTTCGTTGAGTTTCTTATTAAGAATCAGCGAAGCCATGGTGCGGTCGAGGTCGTTGAACACAATCGTGCCGCTGAGTCGGTTCAAGAATTCGGGTTTGAAAGTGGCTTTAACGGCTTTCATCATTGCTGCGCCACGGTTGGTGGAGCCAGTGAATCCCACGCTCGACTTGCCGGAGTGTTGGGCACCGGCGTTGCTGGTCATAATCAGCACAACATGGCGAAAATCGGCTTTCTGACCGCGGTTGTCGCTCAGCGAGGCATAATCCATCACTTGCAGCAGCAGGTTGTAGATGTCGCTGTGCGCCTTTTCTATCTCGTCGAGCAGCAGCACGCAGTTGGGTGTGCGGCGAATGGCGTCGGTGAGCAAGCCGCCGTCCTCATATCCCACGTATCCAGCCGGCGAGCCAATCAGTTTTGCCACTGTGTGCTTTTCGGCATATTCGCTCATGTCGAATCGCACCAGACCTAACCCCAGTTCTTGGGCAAGCACGCGAGCCACCTCGGTTTTGCCCACGCCCGTTGGACCAACAAACAGCAAGCTTGCCACAGGCTTGTTGTCGTCGAGCAAACCGGCGCGCGACATTTGCACGGCTTCAACCACGCTTCGCACAGCACTGTCTTGACCGTAGATTTTTGCGCTTATGCGCTCATATAGCGTGTTCAGGGCTTCGTTATCGGCGGCGTTATCATCGATGTCTGAAATGTGGTCGACCTTGCACATCTTGGCAAGAATCTGCGAAACCAGCTCCACCGTCACATTGTTGCTCTCGGCAGGATGAGTCTCGAGATATGCTCCTGCCTCGTCGATAAGGTCGATGGCTTTGTCGGGCAGGGCGCGCTCGTTGATGTAGCGTGCGCTTGCCTTGACGGCAAACTCAATCACCGCTTTTGGGTATTTCACCCCGTGAAATTTCTCGTATTTGCTCTTTAATCCGCACATAATCTTTATTGCGTTGTCGACCGACGGCTCTACAATGTCGATTGGCTGGAAATGGCGCATTATGCTTCGCGAATTGGCAAGGCTGCGCTTGAAATCGGCAAAAGTGGTGGCACCGATAAATCGCAGGCTGCTATTTTCGAAATACGGCTTGAGCATGTCGGCGGCATCGAGCGAGTTGTTGCCCGACGAGCCAGCGCCGATGATATTGTGCATCTCGTCGATATACACAATGGCATTGCCCGTGCTTTCCAGTCCCTTCATAATCATTTTGATGCGCTTCTCAAAGTCGCCGCGATACTGCGTGCCGGCAAGCATGTCGCTGAGGTTTATCTGATAAATCTTGTGCCCTTTGAGTCGCTCGGGAACATTGCCTTTGTTGAGCCTCTCGGCAAGACCGAAGATGATTGCCGATTTGCCCACGCCGGGGTCGCCGATGTGCAGCGGGTTGTTCTTATCCTTGCGGCACAGCACTTGAATGGTGCGGTCAATCTCCTCGTCGCGGCCAATCAGCGGGTTGTGATTGTGGGTGATGTCGTTAATGCAAGTGGCAAACGACTTCCAAGTGTCGGTGGCACTGTGCTGCTCTAAAGGATAGTCTTCGTCATATTCATCGTAGAATTCATTAGTGTCGTTGCCGAACGGAAGACTTCCTTCGTCTTCAAAGTTTTTTTGCCTTTCTAATTGAATGTCATCGTCGTTTATGTTCATCTGGTGGCAATAGTCGATTATCGTCCAGATGAAATCGGCTTGAGCTTCGTCGGTGTCGATGCTGCCATCGTCGGTGATGAGGTCAGTAAGCAACTCATTGGCAAAGCAATCGTTGGTGTTGAAAAAGCCGTTGACCACATGTGCAGTGCTGATGACGTTGACCTGTGCATTCATCGCTTCTTGAAAGATGTTGCGCATCAATATCTCAAAAACGTGAGAATGTGTTATCTCGTAATCTATATCCTCAGGCACTCGTTCAAGCGATTTTATATAGTTGCTCAGATGCTTTGCAAGTGTCTTGGCGCTGCTGTTGGCGCTCTCAAGTGCGTAAGCAAACTCTTTTATTGAGCAGAGCGAAAATAGCAGGTGCTCGGGAGTGACGAATTCGTTACGCAGCTTAACCGCATAATTCACAGCATTGTGCATCACCTCATCAAGTGCCTTCGAGAATCTTATTTGTTTACTCATTTTTTTCTGTTGTGTGTTATGATTTTATTCCTGTTCTATTGTAACTTTCAGCGGAAAACCATGCTCGCGAGCCATAAAATTCGTTTTCGCCACCTTGCTCACGGCAATGTCGTAAGGGTAGATGCCCACTATGGCATAACCGCTTTTGTGTATGCTCAGCATCAGTGCGTTAGCCTCAGCCTCGCTTTTGAAAAACACTTGGCGCAGAACTTCCACCACAAAATCCATTGTCGTAAAGTCGTCGTTGTGCATCTTCACCCTGTACATGTCGGGTTCCTTCACCGTAATCTTGCGTTTTTCGCGCACATTTCCTTTGGTTTTTGCCATTAATTTTGAAAAATTGATTAGTTATGTTCAAATTACAAAAGTATGTATTTTTATCTTGCCATACAATATGTATTGCAAATTGCATGCCGAGACAAGGGGCGGG
>JBJECZ010000194.1:0-55981 GCA_051871555.1 Muribaculaceae bacterium
ATAAATAAATAGTTTGATTATTGACATTAATTGTATATAAAAATCAAATTGCTGCTCATCGATACATTATAGTGACAAAACGTAATATAAAATAAGCTGTTATGCGATAATTTTAAAAAATGTCATATAAAAATTTGTATTTTAGTTACAAATGGCTAAATTTGCAAATAAAGATTGTTTGTGGTTGTGCTATCTTTAAATTGAGTAACTAATATACCAAAGATATGAGATTTTCAAAGTATTTAGTGGCGGCAGCCATTGCATTTTTAACACTTACGACATCGTCGCAAAGCAGTGCGGTGCGAGGTGTAGTGGTTGATGCGAAAGGCGAAGCAATCATTGGAGCCACAATCAAACTGAAGAATGGCAAGGCGCTCGGGGCAACCGATGTTGACGGTCGGTTTACTTTGAGCAGCGTGAAGCCCGGCGAAAAAATCGAGATTACATATGTGGGAATGAAACCACAAGTTGTAACCGTGTCAAGCAATATGAAAATCACGCTTGTCAGCGATGAGCAATTGCTTGAGGAAGTGGTGGTTACGGCTTTCGGCGAGCAGAAGCGTTCGGCGTTTGCCGGTTCGGCAGCGGTTGTTCAAGCCAAGACCATCGAAACCAAGCAGCTCACCAATGTGATGAGCGCATTGCAAGGCGAGGCAGCCGGTGTGCAGATGGTAAACAACAGCGGTGACCCAACAGCCACGCCAACAATTCGCGTGCGCGGCTTCAGCAGCATCAGTGCCGGCAAAGACCCTCTGATTGTGGTTGACGGTGCTCCGTACGACGGCGGTTGGAACAACCTCAACCCTGCCGACGTGGCTTCGGTGACGGTGCTCAAGGATGCGTCGTCGACAGCCCTCTATGGTGCTCGTGGCGCAAACGGTGTGATTATGGTCACCACCAAGCGTTCCGCCCAAGGTCAGGCAGTGGTTACGCTCGACGCTCGTGTGGGTTCGAACATCCGCATCTCGCGCGACTATGAAACCATCAAGAATCCGGCTCTCTACTACGAGACATATTATAAAGCATTGTATAACTATCAAACCAATTCGCTTGGCATCAGCCCGCAAGATGCCACGGCGCTGGCAAATGCGCAGATGGCTGGTGGTGCCGGCGTGGGCGGTTTGGGCTACATTTGCTACACGGTGCCCGATGGCGAATACTTCATCGGCGAGAACGGCCGCATGAACCCTAACGCCACTCTCGGCCGACGCGTCTACAACAACGGCAGCATCTACACCATCGTGCCCGACGACTGGCAGAAGTTGGCATTCCGCCACGGCATCCGCCAAGAGTATAACCTCAACATCACCGGCGGTAACGACCGTCTGCAGTTCTATGGCTCGCTCGGATACCTCAACAACGAAGGTATTGTTTACAACAGCGACTACGACCGCTATTCAGCCCGCATCAAAGCTGACTATCGCCTGAAGGATTGGGTGAAGATTGGCACAAACGTAAGTTTCGCTCACAGCCAGTATCACACCGTGCCGAGCGACGATAGCGGTGTGTTCTATCAGGTGAACAACATGGCGCCCATATATCCGGCTTACCTCCGCGATGCTGCCGGCAACATCATGCGCGACGAAAACGGCTTGATGTACGACTACGGCGATGGCGACGAAATTGGTTTGACTCGCCCTGTGCTGCCTAACATCAACCCGCTGCAGGACAACAGCTTGAACAAGAACAAGTTCAACGAAGATGCTTTCTCGGTTTACGGCTATGCCGACATCACTCCACAGCAAGTAAAGGGCTTGAAGGTGACTGTGAATGGCACTGTGTCGAACCGCTTCACCAAGGGGCTTGAAACTGCCAACCCGTTCTACGGCTACTGGGAGGACAACACCTCGGGCGGTACCATCACAAAATACAGCACCCAAACCTATTCTTATAACTTCCAACAGCTCATCAACTATCAGCGCGAATTTGGCAATCACCACATCGAGCTGCTTTTGGGCCACGAATACTACAAGCAAAACTACGAATACTTGTCGGGCACAAAGAAGAACATGGCAAACTACTTCCTCAACCAGACGCTTTCGGGCGCTATTCAGGTGAGCGACGCCAGCGACGCAGTGACCGACTATAACTCCGAAGGTTTCTTCTTCCGCGGTCAGTACGACTACGACCAACGCTATTTTGTGAACATCTCTTATCGCCGCGACGCCTCGAGCCGATTCCATCCCGACCACCGCTGGGGCAACTTCTACTCGTTTGGCGGTGCATGGATTGTTTCGAAAGAAAAGTTTATGCAGGGCACAAGCAAGTGGCTGAATGTGCTCAAGCTGAAGGCATCGTTCGGACAGCAGGGCAACGACAAGATTGGTGATTATCGCTATGTTGATACCTACGACATCGTCAACAGCAACAATCAGTTGGGCTTGGTGCTCTCAAACAAGGGTAACGAAAACATCACTTGGGAAACCAACAACAACATGAATGCCGGCATCGAGTTTGAGCTCTTTGGCAGCCGCCTGCGTGGTGGTGTGGAATATTTCTACAAGAAAACCACCGACATGCTCTGCTTTGTGATTGCTCCTTACAGCTCGGGCTACAATGGCACTTACGACAACATTGGCGATATGGTGAACAAAGGTGTGGAAATTGAACTTAACGGCTCGATTATCAGCACACGCAACCTCACGTGGGACGTAAACCTCAACGCCACTCTCTATAAGAACCGCATCGTGAAGTTGGCACCATCGCTCAAAGAAGGCTTCGAGGTCGACGGTCACGCCGGTTACACCTCGGTGAACAACGTGTATTGCGAAGGTCTGCCAATCTATCAATGGTATATGAAGCGTTATGCCGGCGTGAGTGAAGAAGGCAAGTCGCAATGGTATTACAAGAAGAGCGACGGCACCCTTGGTGTGACCGACGTTTATGGCAACGCCTCGTCGTTCCTGTGCGGCGACCCGCACCCAACCGTTTACGGTGGCTTCGGCACTACGCTGTCGGCTTATGGCTTCGACTTCAACATCTCGTTTGCTTACTCGCTTGGCGGAAAGGCCTACGACCATGGTTATGCTGCTGCAATGACCACACCAACGGGTATCAACGGTGGACACTCGCTGCACAAGGACATACTCAATGCTTGGTCGCCAACCAACACCGAGAGCAACATTCCTCGTTTGCAATACGGCGACTCTAACTCGGCAGCTTCGAGCGACCGCTTCCTCACCAGCGCAAGCTATCTAACCCTGCAAAACGTGAACTTCGGTTACACGTTGCCTGCCAAGTGGGTTCGCTCGGTGGGATTGAGCAACGTGCGCATCTATGGCGCTGCTTCAAACCTCTATTACTGGAGTGCTCGCAGAGGTTTCGACCCACGCGGGTCGTTCACCGGCGATGCCGACAACACTTATAGTTACAGCCCGTCGGCAACCGTATCGGGTGGCGTTAAGGTTACATTCTAATAATCCTCAAAACTATCACGAAACAATGAGAACCAAGATATTTAACAAAATAAGCATCAAAACCAAGTGTGCGGCCCTGGCTATTGCAGCCATGATTACTGCCACTTCGTGCATCGACACCACTCTGCCCACCGATGTGCTCACTGCCGACCAAGTGAAGGAGATGGCTTCGTCGCAAGAAGGTTTGCTAAACGGCATCGTCTCTTATATGATTACCTACGACTCGTGGGGCGGTCAGACCTATCCGGTTAACGATTGGGGCTATCCTTGCCAAATGTTCTTCCGCGAAACTTTGGGTCAGGATTTCCCGGTGCTTTCAAGTGGCTACAACTACTGGTATTCTATTGAAGCCGGCACCGAAACACGCTATACACCATATTACACCTATCGTTTCTATTACAACCTCATCAAGTGCTGCAACAACCTCATTGGCGTGGTCGACCCGGAGGACTGTTCAACATTGTCGCGTCAATATCTGGGTTGCGCGCTTGCCTATCGTGCAATGTCGTACCTCGACATCGCCCGCATGTTTGAATATAAGCGCACAGGTGTGGCTTCGGTCGACAGCAAAGCCGACGAGCTTGGTTGCTGGGGCTTGACAGTGCCTATTGTTACCGAAGACATGACGCTCGAGCAAATCAAGCAAAACAAGCGTGCTAAGTTCACCGACATGTACCGCTTCATTCTCACCGACCTCAACAATGCCGAGAAATATATCGACGGTTTTTCGCGTGCAAGCAAGACGCTGCCTAACAAGAGCGTGGTTTACGGCCTTAAGGCTCGCCTTTACCTCGAATTGGGCACTCGCTTTGAGAATGAACCTAACGACTTGCAAGAAATGATTGAAAGCGATTCGAGCAACGACGCTTACGACAAGCTGAACGTGAGCAGCGCAAGAGACTGCTATCAGTTGGCTCGCGAATATGCCCGCAAGGCACAAGTGGGCTACACCCCAACCACTGCCGAGCAATGGCTCAACAGCGAAACGGGTTTCAACACGCCTGTCGACTCATGGATGTGGGACATTGAAGTCACCACCAAAGAGCAGTTGGGCTACATCTATTGCAGCTTCCCCGGCACAATCAACAGCGAAGCCGATTGGAGCATGGCTCGCGGCTACAGCGCCGTGCGCATGATTGGCAGCGCGCTCTACAGCATGATAGAAGAGGGCGACTGGCGCCGCTGGTCGTGGATTGACCCTCTTTATGCCGCAACCGACGAAGGTTACGACCGTTTCACCCAACAGGAAATCAACGGCACCAAGATTAACCTCACCAACCTCACCAAGGAAGAGTGGAAAGCCTTGCCTGCCTACACCAACACCAAGTTCCGCTATGCACCCGGCGGCAAGAGCGATTATGAGGTGGGCATGCTCACCGACCTTCCGCTCATGCGCGTAGAGGAAATGAAGTTCATTGAGATTGAAACCACAGCCTATCTCGACGGTCTGGCTGCCGGAAAAGATGCTCTTATAGCATTCATCAACACCTATCGCTACACCGACGGCTCGTACGATGCCCGCAAACCAATCAACATACAGTTGTTCCTCTCGCAGCTTATGACGCAAAAGCGAATCGAGTTCTGGGGCGAGGGCATCAACTATTTCGACCTCAAGCGACTGCGCATGCAGGTGCGCCGCAGCGACAACACCAACTATGAGGACCAGTTTGTTCTCGACTCGGTTGACGGTTATGTGGCTCCGTGGATGAACTACTACATCCTTGAATATGAATACGAAATGAACCCGAACATCGTGCCTAACCCCGACACATCGGGCTGCATCAAGGCAACGGTGAGATAATTTCATCCGGCGAATTACGATATTGCGAGAAAAACAGAATTGAAGAATTTATTCAAAATACAAATAAACGCTTAGTATTATGACAACAAAGCATAAATACATCACATCGCTGATGATGGCGTTGGCAATGACGCTCGGCATGGCATCGTGCTCAACCGACGATGTGCCTTACGACAAGCCCGAACCCGTGAGCGACGACAATATGGGCGTGTACTTCCCAAGCACCAACGCGAGCCTGGTGATGCGTGCCGATGGCGACGAACGCATTGTCGACGTAACTTTGGCGCGCACCAACACCAAAGATGCCGCACAAGTGCCCATCAGCGTGATTAGCAAAACCGACAACATTACATGCCCGGCTACAGCAAACTTTGCAGCCGGCGAGGCTGAAACCACCATTCAACTCACTTACACCGACCTCGAAACAACACCTAAGTGCGAAATGATGATTGACGAGCGCTATGGCAACCCATATAAGATTAAGGATGGCTCGATGCGCTACGGCTTGTCGGTGTATAAGCTCAAGACCATCAGCGAACGCATCAGTGTGGATGTTAGCGGCTCGGGCATCGACTATTTTGCCGGTGTCGACGATATGGCTATCTATCAACTCGGCAACGACAACCGCTTCATCTGGCGCAACTTCCTCGGCTCGGGCATCGACCTGCAATTCAAGATTGACGGTTATTTCGACGCCAATGACGTGTCGAACAGCTATGGCGCCGTCACTCCGATAAACCACTATTACGACGACGATTATGGTTGGTATTTCATGAACGAAGAACAAGCTGCCAACGACGAAAACTCCACAACAGCCACTTGGACCCCTAAGGGTTGCGACACTCCAATCAGCAGCTATATCTATTTCTATTATCCTTACGAGGGCTACAACTATTTCAGCATCGACCTCAGGAAATATGAATATAGCACATCGTCGGGTCCGGCTTACTACTCTTATGGCTCAATAAACAGTGCCATCATCGACGACGGCGACTTCGTTAGCTTCTATTTTTATCTTTACTACTAATTAACCATTAGCTCAATTGATTATGAGACTTTTTAAATTATCAAATATAGCTTGCTCATTGGTTGCCATTGCAGCAATGTGCATGGCATCGTGCAGTGACGACGAGGTGGTGAAAACGCCAATCGCCCAACCTGCCATTCAGGTCACTCAGGCTTCGCACAACAGTCTTACTTTCGAGTGGACTGCTGTTGACGGCGCTGTGCAATATGGCTATAAGTTCTACGACAGCATGGGCGAACTCGTTGACGGCGGCGTCACCAACGTGACTTCGGTGTCGTTCAACGGGCTTTCGCTGCTCAGCGAATACACACTGCATGTGTGGGCTTATCCAACCATGGCTGACGAGGCTGCTACGGCATCCGACGAAGCAATTCTGTCGTACACCACGCCATTCTACAGCGCGCTTAATAACTCGGGAATATATTATAGCGCCGTGATTCCTAACACCACTTACGACGCCGGCATCGTGGAGGAACGCACTGCTCAAGACAGCTTTGGCACTTTCACCATCAAGAGCTTTTATGGAGTTGAGGGTTATGACTTGGTGTTCACCGTGAATGCCGACAACACCATCAACATTCTCAATGGTGAAGCCGACGAGGCATCGGGCATGATAAAAGTGGCTACCGGCAACAGCAATGTGCGCGTTAAGAGCGGCTTGCTAATCGACCCGACTGACAGCTATTTCGACCGCGAAAACCTTGAACTTTACTTCTATGCTAAAGCTACACGTGGCTCAAGCGCGGGATATGATTACTTTGTTTGGACTGAATAAAAGTAGCATCAGTTTTTGATATAACCAAAAAAGGGCGGGTGCCCTGAAAGCCTCGCCCATATATTAAAATAAATTTTCTAAACATCATTATTAATTTAAATTTTGTAGCGTATGAAAAAATTTACATTTCTTGTGGCTGCAGCACTCAGCTTGTTCACAGCCAACGCAGTTGAAACAGTCGACGAACTGGTAGGCACCTACATCACGACGATTAACGGTGAGTACACCACAGATTGGAACGCTGCTACGCCTTGGGCTTCTTGGACAGAGAAGGGCGCAGTGACAATTACAAAAAACGGTGACAACACCATCACAGTAACCAATCTTGGTAATCTCGGTTATGAGTTTAGTGGCACAGTCGATTTAGCAAACGGAAAAATTTCGCTTGACCCGTATTTTGATGGACAATATTACATTTATTGTGAAGCTCCAGCTGAATATGGCACCGATGGCTATGGACGAGGTGTTGCAAACGCTGAAGCCCCAATGGTTGGTACTATTGCAGACGACGGTACAATCACATTTGAATATGTTGAAACATATAATACTTATGTTTCATGTATCTATCAAGATGTGTTGAAGAAAGCATCTGACCCGGAATTCTCTGTCAAGGGTCACATCTCATTCTATACATACGATGAAGATGCTGGAGATTTTGCTGAAACAGCAACATTAGAAGGTTTGGAAGCCACTCTCGTGAAATATGCTGAAGCCGATTCCGAAGATTTAGGTTTCCTATATGAATTGAAAATTCCCGGTACGTGGCCAGGTAATGTTCAATTCAATGTTGATGAGAATGATGCAGTTTTGATTACAAATGGCTATCAACCAACAGGTTATGAATATCAAGTGCTTGATTGTTATTATTTCTGGTCATACACTGACAAAATCACCTTTGACCCATACGATAGTTTCTTTGATGGTGCCGATGCAACAGGAGGAATGGTTTATATTGGAGGATATTATTATTCCGACTATAATGATACGAATAACTATACATACGGCAAACTTGAATTCTGCTGGGGCAAATTGGACAGCATTGACACTGTTAAGGCTGACAAGGACGACGAAAACGCTCCTACATTCGACATTATGGGCCGCAAGGTCACCGATACCACCGCTCCTGGCATCTACATCAAGAACGGCAAGAAATTCGTAGTATTCTAATCTTACATTATTATAATTGAAAAAGCTTGTCCCGGATGATGTTTGTTATAGCATCACCCGGGACGTATTTTTTTATCTGTTTAACCCTCGAATGGGTGTGGTTATCGGTGCACTGTGATGGTGTATTCGGCTGTGAAATGCTTGCCGGCTGACAGGTGGTTCATCCACGGACGTGCAGCAAAGTCGCCTTCGTAGTGCATATAGTCGCAGCGGCCATACCATGGCTCGATGCACACAAACGGACATTCGGGGTGTGCTTTCACCGGAGCCCACAAGGCAAGCAGCGGAGCGTCGAAGTCCACGTCGATGTAGGGCTGGTGTTGCTTGTCAACAATGCCCACGCCGGAGAGTTGGTTGTTCTCGAAGATGTAGGTGTCGGGGCCAAACGCCTTTGGGGTGATGGCAAGCGTGTCGCCGCAGTCGGGTTTGAACTCGGTTATCTCGGTTGCAGCGCAGCCTTTCTCGCCGGGACGGGCGAAATATAGCGGTTTGTTGCCGGTGAAGGTGAAGTAGCCGCGCGGAGCAGGGTCGGTAGCGTCGAAGTCGGGCAGCACGAAAGCAGGGTGGGCGCCAATCTGAAAGTGCATTGCGCCGTTGCCGATGTTTTCCACATCCCAGCTCACAATCACCTTATTGCCATCGATGCGGTAGCCTATTTTCAGGCGGAAAGGGTAGGGGTATTTGGCAAGCGTCTCCTCGTTGCTTTCAAGCACAAAAGTGGCGCTGCTTGGGGTTTGCTCAATGAGAGTGAAATCCATGTCGCGGGCAAAGCCGTGTTGCGGCAGGCTGTATTCGCGGTTGAGCACGCGGTAGCGATTTTCCCACACGCGCCCCACGATGGGGAATAGCACAGGCGAGTGGCGCGCCCATATTGCCGGGTCGGCGTTCCACAGGTGCTCGCAGCCGTTCTTCACTATGCTGCACAGTTCGGCGCCATGCAGCTTCACAGCAATCTCAAGTTCTGAATTATGTAGCTTTATCATAATATGTATGGTTTAGTTTGATTCTTTCTTGTGGGTGTGCCTGTTGGTTATTGGGCAAGGCAGGTGCTCGCCACGGAGCTTGCTCCAGCCGTGTGCAGGCTGATGTAGACGATGAGCGCCAGCGCCAGATGCTCGTGCCAGATGCGCTCGATAAACCGCTGTTTGGCTCGTGCCAGATGCTTTTCAACCACCTTCTCCGATATGCCCAACTGCTCGGCAATCTCGCGGTTTTTTAGGTTGTTGATGTGGCGCAGTTTAAACACCTGTTGCGTGCGTGCTGGCAGCTCGTTCACCACCGAATTCACCTGCTCAACCAGCTCGTCGTAAAGCAGCTTGCGCTCGGGTTGCGCAAGCAAGTCGGTGTTGTATAGCTGTTCGCCGTCGATGGCGCTCAGCACTTGTTGCTCGTGCTCTTGCACCACCACACGGTGCTTGAGCTCGTTGAGGCACTCGTTGCGCAAGATGGTGAACACGATGGCGCTGAGTGAGTTGCCCATAAAGGTGGAACGCTTTTCGTAGAGCTTAACGAATGCCGATTGCACCACATCGCTCGCTGCATCCTCATCTTTGAGATATTGCATCGCAAAATTGTGCAGGCGAGGGTAGAACACTTTGAACAAGTGTTCGTAGGCTTTGCCGTCGCCGGCGCGGATGGCTGACAGCAAGAAGCTGTCGTGGATGCTTGACATAAAATATGCTATTAATCTTTATAAAAACGTGGTTTGCAAAGGTAGCAATAATTGTTGAAAAACAATGCTTTGTCCATACAATAGCATAAAATAAATAAAAAAACATATATTCAGGGGGGGTGGGGAAATTCGGTTTGAATTGTCTTAATAATGAATTTGCAAATCTTGTGATTATGAATCAGGAACAAACGCTTCAGGCTATGCACCAGATGGTGCTGCTTTATCTCGAAGGAGAGTCGAGCGCACACGAGGAGCAGCAGGTGCTGAAGTTTATAAACGAAAGCGACGAGAACATGGCTCAGTTCCGCCTTTGGGAGGAACAGTGGCATCAGACGTGCAGCATGAGCCCGCAAGCCATAGGCGAATGGCAACGGGTGGAGGCTGCCATCGACGATGCCCGAGAAGCCGAGCAGCGCAAGCACGGGCGACGCCACCGCCTGCAATGGTGGCTGACTACGGCAGCGGCTGTGATTGTGTTTGCTGTGATAGCGTCGGTTGCAACGTGGCTGATATACGACAACAGCCATGTGCAGCTCTACACCTGCAGCGCGCCTTACGGAGGCAAGGCAAAGGTGACCCTGCCCGACGGCTCGGTGGCGTGGCTCAACGCCGGCACAACGCTCACCTACAGCAGCCAATTCCACCATAAAAACCGTCGCGTGGAGCTGCATGGCGAAGGCTATTTTGAAGTGGCAAAAAGCCATGGCGCCGAGTTTGTGGTTGCCACACGAGGTTGCGACGTCACTGTGAAGGGCACTCACTTCAACGTGTGCGCCTACGACGACAACTCGTGGATTCGCACCTCGCTCATTGAGGGCAAAGTGGAAGTATCGCGCGGCAACAAGCGGCTGACGCTCAAACCCGGCGAGGAAGCCACGGTGAATCTGACTGACGGCTCGCTGGTGAAGTCGGTTGCAACCGCTCAGGCAAATGCGTGGGTCGACCGCCGCCTGTCGTTCTACAACATCACTATGGACGAACTTGCCAAGGTGCTCTCGCGCAACTACGATGTGCGCATACACATCTGCTCGCAGCGTATCAGGAGCCGCCGTTTTTCGGTGAGCTTGCGAAACAAAGAAACAGTCACCGAGGTGCTGCGCGCTCTGGGCGACATCGAGCAATTCGACATCCGTCAGGACGGCAAGGACATTTACCTTACCTCGCGCCACTGATGTCTCACGCTGAAACAAGCGCGTTTGGCACCCATCCAGGGCAAGCCGACGCGTGCCGCCTGCACGATTTGCAAAATAAAAAATATATACTAAACCGATGCAGTGTTTTGCTGCACCACAAGATTAAGAAAAATGAAAACTAAGTTTTTTTTGGTAATATAGGTTTTGGTTAAGTTTTTAAAATAGGTTGTTTCACACTGAGATGCTCATGCCTCTATGGCATAACATTAGGGGCAAGAGCATGCTCATTGGCTACAACAAAAGCTCCTCCGCCTCCTCCACCCCCCCCTCCTAGAATAACCAAAAACAGCCATAATAAACTCATAAAATCAACACAGGCTAAACTAAAATTTTAAACATAAACTTTTAAACAAAAACAATTTAACTATGAATCTACCCAAAATGCAAATTCTTCGTTGTTTGCTACTCTTGGTGATGACTTGCGCACTCAGTGCCGAAGTTGGGGCTCAAACGGTTACAAAAACCTTCAAGAACTCCACACTGAAGACGGTGCTCAGCGAAATCGAGAGCCAAACGAAGTATTCGGTGGTTTATGAGGTTGATGGCGCTGTTGTGAACAAAAAAGTGTCAGCCTCATTCAAAAACGCATCGCTCAGCGATGTGCTCAACAAAGTTCTTGGCGACGACCTCACCTACACAATCAGCAACCGAATGATTGTGATTAGCCACAAGGCATCGAAAAAGGCGTCGACCACCGGCACGAGTTCGGCAAAGAAACAAGTGCGAGGCCAAGTGCTCGACCAAAACGGCGAGCCGGTTATCGGAGCCACAGTGCAAGTGCCCGGCACCTCAATTGGCGCCAGCACCGACCTCGACGGACGCTTCAGCCTCACTGTGCCCGAAGGCAGCAACGTGAAAGTGTCGTACGTTGGCTATCAGGCAACAACCATCAAGGCGCAAGACAACCTCAGCGTCACCCTGCACGAAGACAACCAAGTGCTCGACGAAGTGGTAGTCACCGCCCTCGGCATTAAGCGCAAGCAAAAAGCCTTGAGCTACAATGTGCAAGAGATTGGTAACGAAAAACTCACAACCGTAAAGGATGCCAACTTCATGAACTCGCTCATAGGCAAAGTGGCAGGAGCAGAGATTCAAACCGGCGCAGCAGGCGCAGGCGGCTCGGTGCGCGTGGTGATGCGCGGCATGAAGTCAATCACCAAAGACAATAACGCGCTCTACGTGATTGACGGCGTGCCAATGTTCAACAACTCGGTGGGAGGCGGCACAGGACAGTATGGCAACATGGGCGGCACCGAATCGTCGGCTGACATCAACCCCGACGACGTAGAGAGCGTGAGCGTGATGACCGGACCCGCTGCCGCTGCATTGTATGGTAACGCAGCCGCAAACGGCGTTGTGCTGATTACCACCAAACGCGGCGACAAAGAGAAAACCTCAGTCACCGTGTCAAACAGCACCACATTCTCCACCCCTTACATTATGCCCGAAATGCAAAACACCTACGGAACAAGCAGCGGCATTCAAAACTGGGGCGAAAAAGAAACAAGCAACTACGACCCGAAAAATTTCTTCAACACCGGAAGCAATGTCATTAACTCGTTCTCGCTCTCAACCGGCACAAAGAAGAATCAAACCTATTTGTCGGCATCGGCAACCAATTCCGATGGCATACTTCCAAACAGCACTTACGACCGCTACAACTTTAGTGTACGCAACACCACATCGTTCCTGAACGACCGCATGACACTCGATGTGGGTGCAAGCTACATCATCCAGAAAAACCGAAACATGGTCACTCAAGGTGTTTACTTCAACCCACTCACATCGCTCTACCTGTTCCCGCGCAGTGAAGATTTCGATGAAATACGCCTGTTTGAACGCTGGGACGTTGACCGCGGCTATATGGTTCAGCAGTGGAACTATGGCGACAACTCGTTGGCTATGCAAAACCCTTACTGGGTTCAGAAGCGCATCCTTCGCGAATCGTCAAAGAAAAGATATATGCTCAACGCCTCGTTGAAATTTGAAATCGCCGATTGGGTGAACATCGTGGGACGTGTGAACTTAGACAATTCCGACTACCGCAACCAACAGAAAAAGTATGCATCTACGCTGACCACTTTCTGTGGCGTGAACGGTGGCTATCAAGATGAAATGCAACAGAGCCGTTCGGTGTATGCCGACGCAATGTTGAACATCGACAAGACTTTGAGCGATTTCCGCGTAAATGCCAACATCGGTGCGTCGATTTACGACATCTCACTTGAATCGATGGGCAACGCCGGCGACTTGCTCAGCCCTAACTTCTTTGCGCTTAACAACTTGAACTATCAAACCAACTATAAGCCATTGCAATCGGGTTGGCACGACCAAACACAAAGCATCTTTGCCAACTTGGAATTGGGATGGCGCAGTATGCTCTATCTCACACTCACCGGTCGTGCCGACTGGGAATCGAAATTGGCATTCTCCGACCATCCGGCATTCTTCTATCCATCGGTGGGCGTTTCGGCAGTGTTGAGCGAGATGATTGCTTTGCCTGAATTCATTTCGTATGCAAAGGCAAGAGCGTCGTACACTAAGGTGGCATCGTCGTTTGAGCGTTATCTCACCAATCCGCGATATGTATACAATGAGCAGACCCACAACTGGACGAATCCTACCACATTCCCGGCTAAGAACCTCAAGCCGGAGGACACCAAGTCGTGGGAAGTTGGTTTGGACGTGATTTTCTGGAATCGTCTTAACCTTAACCTCACCTACTATCATTCGAACACCTACAACCAGACATTCCGTGCATCAATTCCGAGCTCATCGGGCTATAGCAATGCCATTGTGCAGACCGGTAATGTTCAGAACTATGGTATTGAAGCAGCGTTGGGCTATAAGGACAATTGGGGCGGATTTGGATGGAACACAAACGTGACATTCACCCTCAACCGCAACAAGGTTAAACGCTTGGCTAATGGTGCCACCAACCCTGTGACCGGCGAAATCATTGAGATGCCCGAGTTGCAAGTGGCATGGCTTGGCAAGGCAAATGTTGCGCCACAAGTGATTTTGCGTGAGGGCGGCACAATGACCGACATTTATGTTTACAATCACCTCAAGACCGACAACAATGGCAACCTTTATGTCAATCCGCAAACAGGAAATATGGAGATGGTGACTGAAAACGAAGCCGAGAAAGTGGGCAAGCTTGCTCCCGACTTCTCGATTGGTTGGACAAACAACTTCTCGTGGAAGGGAATCACTCTGGGCGCCGTTATCAGTGCACGCGTGGGCGGCTTGGCATACTCGGCAACACAAGGTGTGTTAGACTACTACGGTGCTTCGCAGGCATCAGCCGACATGCGCGACAATGGCGGCATTTGGATTAACCGTGGCATGGTTGACGCACAAAAATACTATCAAGCAATTGCCACCGGCGAAGGCGGCTATGGCAGATACTATCTTTATGATGCCACCAGCATTCGCTTGAGAGAACTTTCGCTCAACTACACATTCCCGCGAAAGATGCTGCATAACGTGGCTGACGTGACTGTGGGTGTGGTTGGCAACAACTTGTGGATGATTTATTGCAAGGCTCCTTTCGACCCTGAATTGTCGGCTTCTACTTCAAGCAACTTCTATCAGAATGTCGACTACTTTATGCAACCATCTACGCGAAATATTGGCTTTAACGTTAAATTGAACTTTTAAGTAAGATGAAGAAATTAATTAGAAATACGGCAATGTTGTTTGGCTTGGCATTGACAAGCTGTACCGGAAATTTCGAAGACTATAACACGAATCACTATCAAATGTCGGAATTGCCGCCAGCATCGTTGCTCAAGCCGATGATTGAAAACATTGTGAATGTGCAGCAAAATGCATCGCAGATGCAAGACCAAATGGTGGGAACCCTTGGCGGTTATTTCACACTGTCGAATCGCTGGGGTGGCCAAAATTTCGACACATTCAACCAAAGCGACGGCTGGAACGCCAGCCTGTGGAATTCGGCATATACAGGAATCTACGGAAACTTCTTTAAGGTGGCAGAATCGACACATTCGTCGGGTCACTACTTTGCCATGGCTCGATTGGTGCGCGCTATGGTGATGTTTCGCGTGACCGACTGCTACGGCCCTATGCCTTACTCAAAGATAGCCGATGGCAACTTCTATGTTGCTTACGATAGCCACGAGGAAGTGTACAAAGCCATCATCGACGATTGCCTGAATGCGGCAAATTCGCTTTACAATTATGCTGTTAACACCGGTGGCGACAAACCGCTTGGCACTAACGACCCAATCTACGAAGGCGACTACACCAAGTGGGCTCGCTTGGCAAACTGCATTGCACTGCGCGCTGCCATTCGCATCAGCACCGCTTACCCCGATTTGGCGCAAGAAACCATCAATAAGGTGTATGCATCGCCCGCAGGATTGATTACAAGCAACGATGACAATGCTTACATGGATTGCGGTACGCAAACCAATCCATACTTCATTGCAAGCTCAATTTGGGGCGACCTTCGTGTGAATGCCTCGATTGTTGATTACATGCATGGCTACAACGACCCGCGTATGGGCAAATATTTCCACAAAAGCACTTTCACCGGTCGCACCAACGACTACATTGGCATGCGCTCAGGCACTGCAAACTTTGCCAAGGACGATGTTAAGAACTATTCGATGCCTAATGTCGATTCGAAATCGAAGTTGATGGTGTATTGTGCTGCTGAAACTTCGTTCCTTCAAGCTGAAGCAAAACTGCGTTTCGGCTTGGGTAGCGAAAGCGTTAAGCAATATTATGAAAATGGCATCAGCCTTTCGATGGACCAATATGGCGTATCGGGCGACACCTACATAGCTGACAACACATCGGTGCCAAGTGGCCACAGCAACGATCCGCGCGGAAGCAAGCTGAATTATACAGTGAATAGCAAAATCACCATTGCTTGGCAAGAAAATGCCACTATGGAACAAAAAATTGAGCGTATCATCACTCAGAAATGGATTGCTAACTATCCGCTTGGCATTGAAGCATGGGCTGAGTTTCGTCGCACCGGATATCCTGAGTTGTTCCCATGCATCGACAACCTGAGCACTTGCATCACCGACAAGGCTCGTGGAATGCGTCGCCTGCGCTATCCTTACACCGAAGGTCAGACCAACAACGCCAACTATCAAGCCGGTGTGGCTTTGCTTGGCGGTGCCGACAATGAGGCTACTGAATTGGTTTGGGGAAAGAAGTGACCCTACAAAGTGAAATTTTTAATAAAATAAACGAGCGAAAACATGATAAAAAAATATTGTTTTATATCAATTGTTTCGATTCTTGCCGTTGTGATGACAAGTTGCAGCGATTGGACAGAACCGGAATCGAAGGACTTCTTCAAGAAGCCAAGCGAAGACTATTATAAAGCTTTGCGAGCATATAAGAAAACCGACCATCAGCTTGCTTTCGGTTGGTTTGGAAATGTAACGGGCACAGGTGCGAGCTTGTCGAACAGCTTCGAAGGATTGCCCGACAGCATGGACATTGTTTCGATATGGAGCGGCGTGGAATCCGACGAGTATTTCGAGGACATGTACCGTTGCCAAACCGTTAAGGGCACCAGAGTGGTGAAATGTAGATTTGCACGTGATGTCCCAGAAAAATATGGATGGGATGGCACCAACCCCAGCGAGGACAATGAAGTGATGGTTAAGGCCGTGCAAGAGTTTGCAAAAGACATTTGCAAAGAGCTGCTTGATAAAGGTTACGACGGTTTGGACATCGACTACGAACCTACGGTAGGCGGACCGGAAGCCAAGGGTAGCCTTTCGCAAAACAAGGCTGCTATGGTGGTGTGGATTAAGGCTTTGAGCGAGTATCTGGGCCCGAAATCGGGCACTGACAAATTGTTGCTCATCGACGGTGAAATCAATCATGCCAATCTACGCGACTTGGGTCACTACTTCAACTATTTGGTTAGCCAATCCTATGGCACACGAGGCAACTCGTTGTTGGAGAGCAAGCTGCGAAATGTGTTGAACAACTACACCAAGAGCGAAATCGACCCATTGACCGAGGAGGAGATTACCACCAAGTTTATTGTCACTGAAAACTTTGAAAGCGTTGCTACGGCAGCTGCAGGCGGATATGATTTCACCGACGATAATGGAAACAAGATGAAATCCTTGGAAGGTATGGCTCGCTGGATGCCAGCTAACGGCTTCAGAAAAGCAGGTGTTGGCACTTATCACATGGAGGCTGAATACCCTACTACTCCTGAATATAAGTGGATGCGCCGTGCTATCCAGATTATGAATCCATCAATGAAAACATTAATTAAATAATAAAAGCGACGATGAAAAAATCATATAAGATATTTGGCATTTTCCTTATGATGGGGATGATGCTTGCAAGCTGCGACGATGCCGAGTATTCTCCGCTCTCGCCCCATGCCTATTTGGCTGAAGCAGCTAATGCCTCGGGCACTAAGGTGATACTCACAGGTTCCGACGCTACCACCAAGCTTAATGTGCGCCTTAGCGACAAGGTTGAAAAAGACTGCGAATTTGAGTTGGTTACCGACCAAGACGCGCTTGACCGCTACAACAAACTCAATGGCACTGGCTACATTATGTTGCCTGAAAGTGGATATAACATTCCTGAGCGTATCACCATCAAGGCGGGTGAATATGCTGCCGACCCGGTGGAAGTGACCATTTACGCCTTTAGCGAAGAAATTGCAACCTCGGGCGAACAATATGCGCTGCCTTTGCGCCTGAAGGCTGTGAGCGGTGGCATTGAGGCTATGAAACAATCGGGTGCTTTTGTTATTGCCACCGGCAATGTGCAGAAGTTCTCGGCTCCGGTGCTCAATGGCAACACTCCAGTGAGAATCACCATGCCTCACGAAATTGTGCTAAACGAATACACCATAGAAATGCGTTTCCAAGTGAGCGGTTTCTACGAAAACCAAGCGTTCTTCGATGGCGGCGGCGATAGCAGCAACGATGCAACATATATCCGTCTGGAAGACCCTATCAATGTTTGGAACTTGATGCAAATCAAGCTTAAGGGCACTTATTTGAATGCCATCACGCCTAACGAGAAAAACAAGTGGCAGCATTTTGCCATCACTTTCTCTAACAGCCAGGTGAAAATCTACATCAACGGCAAGCTGGATGCCCAAAAAGAGGTGGGCGGCGACCCTGTCACACTCAAGAAAATTTCGCTTGTGTCGTCGGGCAGATACTTCCGTGCCAACTGCTTGCTCAATGAGGTGCGTTTGTGGAGCAAGGCTCTCAACGAAACTCAGATTCAAAACAACATGACTGTGGTTAGTCCTAACTCCGATGGCCTTGAGGCTTATTGGAAGATGAACGAGGGCGAAGGCAACGTATTCAAGGATGCTACCGGTCATGGCTTTGATGGTCAAGCTGAAGGAACAGTAAGGTGGATTCACAACATCCTCTCTACCGATGAATCTACTCCGTGGAACTAAAAACAAAATTATTTTGAAAATGAAAAAGATTGCATCATATTTTAGCCTTGTGCTCTTTGCAGCAGTGTTGTCGCAGATTTGTGTTTCGTGCGGCAATGACGATGAGCCAAGAAATGAGTGGTTAGACCCTTATGTTTACATTCAAAGGGAGCGTTACACCGAAATTCCGAGCTATAGCGTGGGCCATACGCCTTTCGGCATTATAGGCTCAGTGGAAGAGGTGTTCTATATCAAGACAAATGTTGCTTCTTCGCATGATATTACTGGTGATATTGTGGCTATTTGCGACGAGTCGATAAAGAACAGCATCTCGTTCAGCAGTCAGAAATTCACAATTAAGGCTGGCGAAACTTGTTCGGAAGCCATCACCGTAACGGTGAGCAACTTCGAGTTCTTGCAGGATATTAAAGAACAATATGTGTTCGACTTTCAAGTGTCGTTCAATCTCACTCAGGCTGACAAAAACGTGGCGATTTCAAAGTTGTACAACAAGCTGGACTTCTCGGTCACCAAAACGCCATGCAAGCTCATCGACGACAAGGGCACTCTTGATGGCTTGACCAAGCTCGACCGCAGTGCTTGGACTTTGACAACAAACGACGATGGCGCTTCGAATCTGGATAAAGCTTTCGACGGAAACAACACCACTTACGTTAAGTTCTCAAGAGGTACGGACATCGAAATAAAGATTGACCTTGGAGCCGAAACATCGTTTAAGGCGCTTGAATTCTATTCGCCAAGCTACATATATGGCTTCAGAAAAGTTACGGTTGAATACAGCCTCGACGGCGTGAAGTGGGATAGCATTGGCACGTTGAACTATGTAACCTCTAAATCGCTGTATGCTGTTCTTTATGGACCGGTGGCTGCTCGTTTCGTGAAGTTGAATGGCGAGTTCTATTATCCAAATTATCCAACTTATTGTCGCTTGTATGAGTTTGCGCTTTATAACTAATTGCAACTTGATAAAATATATTAAATAAATAAGCTGTTTATTTATAGTTTCTTTTCCGGCGGGGCGTAGTGTTTACGTCCCGCTTTTTTGCTGCAGGGGTGGGGATGGCTGCGGGGATGTCGGTAGGGGTATGCAAAAAAATCGCAGGGGCGGAGTTAATTATGGGGCTGTTTTTGTCGGTTTTTCAAAATAAAATTCTTATCTTCGTGCAACTCAATAAAATTAATTGTTGACAGTGACATCTAACCAAAAAATTAAATAACTAAATACCTATCGTATGGCAGAAAACAGACTTGTGGGTGATTACCCGGTAATTGGCATCCGTCCAACCATCGACGGTCGCCGTGTCGTGCTAAAAGTGCGCGAATCGCTTGAGGAACAAACGATGAACATGGCTCGTGCTGCAGCCAAACTTTTTGAAGAGAATATACGTTACTCTAATGGAGAACCGGTGAAGGTGATTATTGCCGACACCACCATCGGCCGTGTGGGCGAAAGCGCTGCTTGCGCCGAGAAGTTCAAGAAGGCAGGTGTAGACATCACGCTCACCGTAACACCGTGCTGGTGCTATGGCGCCGAAACCATGGATATGGACCCGCTCACCATCAAGGGTGTGTGGGGATTTAACGGCACTGAGCGTCCGGGCGCCGTTTATTTGGCTTCGGTGCTTGCCACCCATGCTCAAAAGGGCCGTCCTGCATTTGGCATTTATGGCCGTGACGTGCAGGATGCCGACGACACTAACATCCCTGCCGACGTGCGCGAAAAGCTTCTCCGCTTTGGCCGTGCCGCTGTGGCTGCTGCCACAATGCGCGGCAAATCGTGGTTGCAAATAGGTTCGATTTGTATGGGTATCGGCGGCTCGATTATCGACCCGCAGTTCATCGAGGAATATCTGGGTATGCGCGTTGAAAGCGTCGATGAGGTTGAAATCATCCGCCGCATGACCGAAGGCATCTACAACGAAGAGGAATATCAAAAGGCTCTTGCTTGGACCAAGGCTAATTGCCGCGAAGGCTTCGACAAGAATCCTGCCGAATTGCAACGCACTCCTGAGCAAAAAGAAGAGGCTTGGGAATTTGTGGTGAAGATGATGGTTATCATCAAGGATTTGATGAACGGCAACAAGAATCTGCCTGCAGGTTGCGAAGAAGAAATGGTGGGCCACAATGCCATCGCTGCCGGCTTCCAGGGACAACGTCAATGGACCGACTTCTATCCGAATGGCGACTTTGCCGAAGCGCTCTGCAACTCTACGTTCGACTGGAACGGTGCTCGCGAACCATACATTCTTGCCACCGAGAACGACGTGCTCAACGGTCTTGGCATGCTGTTCATGAAGCTGCTCACCAACCGTGCTCAAATATTTGCCGACGTGCGCACCTACTGGAGCCCCGAAGCTGTTAAGCGTGCCACTGGCTACGACCTCGAAGGTGTTGCCAAAGAATCGCAAGGTTTCTTGCACCTCATCAACAGCGGCGCTGCTTGCCTCGACGCTTGTGGCGAAGTGACCGATGCCGAGGGCAAGCACGTGATGAAGCCTTGGTATGAAGTCACCAAAGAAGACCAAAAGAAGATGCTTGCAGCCACCGAATGGTGTCAAGCCGACTATGGTTACTTCCGTGGTGGCGGCTACTCGTCGCGTTATCTCACTCGCGCCGAAATGCCTGTCACCATGATTCGTTTGAATCTGGTTAAGGGCCTTGGTCCGGTGCTTCAAATTGCCGAAGGCTGGACAGTGAACCTGCCCGACGAGGTGAGCGACAAGCTGTGGAAGCGCACCGACTACACTTGGCCGTGCACTTGGTTTGCTCCACGCCTCACCGGCAAGGGCGCATTCAAGAGCGCTTACGACGTGATGAACAACTGGGGCGCAAACCACGGGGCAATCAGCTATGGCCACATCGGTGCCGACCTCATCACTCTTTGCTCAATACTGCGCATTCCGGTGTCGATGCACAATGTGCCTGAGGACGACATCTTCCGCCCGGCTGCTTGGAATGCATTCGGCATGGACAAGGAAGGTCAGGACTATCGCGCTTGTGCTGCTTTTGGCCCGATGTATAAATAACGAAAGAATATTATTCAACAACTAATTGTTTGCAGAAATAATCCGGGTGTAATCCACCACAGCGTTTGCACCCGGAGTTTCTGTTAAATAACAAATAAACACCAATTATTGCAATGAAAATTACCGAACAACAAATCGAAGAATTCGTTGAAATGGCTCACAAGGTGGGTCGATATGGATTAACCGTGTGCAGCAGCGGCAACCTGTCGTGGCGCATTGGCGACGAGGTGCTGGTGAGCGGAACAGGCTCGTGGGTGCCCGAAATCAGAAAAGAACAGGTGTCGGTGGTGCGCTTCAGCGACGGCGAAGTGCTCAACGGCGTAAAGCCATCGATGGAAAGCGTGTTCCACCTTGGTGTGCTGCGTGAACGCCCCGACCAAACAGTGGTGCTTCACTTCCAGGCTCCGTATGCCACTGCCATCTCGTGCATGAAGGTTCGCCCAAAGAGCATCAATGTCACTGCCGAAGTGCCTTATCACGTTGGCGTGGAAATTCCCGAGATTCCTTACTATCGCCCGGGTTCGCCTGAATTGGCTGACGCTGTGATTGCAGCCCTCAAGGAACACAACTCGGCATTCATGCTCAAGCACGGACAGGTGGTTTGCGGCAAGGACTTCAATCAAGCCCTCGAACGCGCCACATTCATGGAAATGGCTTCGCGCTTGGCTGTGCTCAACGGCGACAACCTCGAGACCTTCACCGATGCCGAAGTTGAGGAAGTGGAAGTGAAATTCTTAGGCAAGAAGAAATAATCAGATTAATCGAGTGAACGAAACGGGCTTCGGACATGAAGCCCGCGTCACGCTGTTGAATCTTCGTATACCCTAAGTTTATGGCCAAAAACACATCCCCGTTGGTTGAGAAGAAATATCTCTTGACCTTTATACTCATAACCTCATTGTTTGCGCTATGGGGTTTTGCAAACGACATCACCAATCCAATGGTGGCAGCTTTCCAAACCGTGATGGAAATCTCGGCGGCGAAGGCGTCGTTGGTGCAATTTGCATTCTATGGCGGTTATGCCACAATGGCAATACCCGCAGCCATTTTTGTGCATCGCTATAGCTACAAGAGCGGCATCATGCTGGGGCTTACGCTCTATGCCGTTGGTGCATTCATGTTCATTCCGGCAGCTGCTTATCAGGAGTTTGCATTCTTCTGCGTGTCGCTCTATGTGCTCACATTCGGTTTGGCGTTTCTTGAAACCACATCAAACCCGTTCATCCTGTCGTTAGGCAGCAAGGACACCTCTACGCGCCGGCTCAACTTGTCGCAGGCATTCAACCCAATGGGCTCGCTCATGGGCATGTTTGTGGCGTCGAACGTGGTGCTTGCTTCGTTGCAAAGCGATGCTCCGGAGGTTCGCGAAGTGGGATTCTCCACCCTCGACGAAGCAACAAAGACAGCCATTCGTCTGCACGACCTTGAAGTGATTCGCAATCCGTATGTAATTCTGGGTTGCGTGGTGCTGGTGATGCTTGTAGTAATTGGCATTTTTGTGAAGCGTAATGCCGGCAAAGAGGATGAGCAACTCGCCGCCGAGCCGAAAACCACATTCTCCGAATCGGTGAAACGTATTTTCCGCAATAGCGTTTACCGCGAAGGTGTGATTGCTCAGGTGTTCTATGTGGCAGCGCAAATTATGACATGGACATTTATCATACAGTATGCCGACCGTCTTGGCATCAACAAAGCCACTGCCCAGCTCTATAACATTGGCGCAATGGGCATGTTCTTGTTCGGTCGTTTCATCAGCACATTCCTGATGAAATACGTCAACTCGCGTCGCCTGCTCATGATTTTTGCCATCTGTGCCATGACGGTGAATGCCGGCACAATACTCATTGATGGCATAGCAGGTCTGTATTGCTTGGTGGCTACATCGGTGTTTATGTCGCTTATGTTCCCCACCATCTATGGCATCGCACTTGAGAGCGTCGACCACGCCGACCACACTTTCGGCGCTGCATTCCTGGTGCTTGCCATCGTGGGCGGTGCAATCATGCCGCCGATGCAAGGCACAATCATTGACCTCGGCACCGTTGGTCCGCTGCCAGCTGTCAACGCTTCGTTTGTCTTGCCGTTTATTTGCTTTGCTGTGATTGCCACCTACGGCTATCGTTCGTTTAAAGCTTGCAAACATTAATACAGCGCATTAATCCAATAGAAATTGGCTGCTGCTTCGCGCGCCCCGTTGGCGCTAAAAGCAACAGCCAATTTTGTGTTTTTGATGAAATTTTTATCGAGAATAGCTCAATTATATGTTATATTTGTAATGTAAAAACTCAAGAATAGCTTTAATTGCGTGGATGATGAATCGAAATCAGGAAATATCATTTTTTCTTTCGTTCTGTATTGAGCAATACAAGAACAAAAAAGGTATTTCGGGAGAGGATGCCATGAATATTCTTTTAGAAAATGGAATCCTTGACTATCTGTGTGAGCATTACGAGATTCTTCACACCCAAAGCGTGCAATGGATACTTGAGGAAATAGAAAGCCTAATTGAAGCAAAAAAAGGAGGTGAACAATGAGATTATATCACGGAAGTTTAGAAATAGTTAGTTCGCTTGAAATAAGAATTTCAAACAGAACTCTTGATTATGGCACAGGGTTTTACACAACAACATCAATGTTGCAAGCCGAGCTGTGGGTTCAACGTAAAATGAAGAGTAACAATTGCAGCAGGGGCTACATTAATATATATGAATTTAATGATATAGACATCGATTCGTTGAAGGTGTTGCGGTTTGAAGAACCAAGTGAGGAGTGGGTGGATTTTGTAATGCAAAATCGTATTCAAAAAGGATTTAATCACGATTTTGATGTTGTATATGGTCCAGTTGCAAACGACCGCGTTTATGCTGCGTTTGCATTATAAGAAGGTGGATTATTGAACAAGCAAATGCTGATTGCTGAGTTAAAGGCATATAAGCTTATCGACCAACTACTATTCCACACCGCAGAATCGCTAAAATCATTGACATTTGTTGAAGCAAAAAGTGTTACATTATGATGCAATTCGATATTAACCAGAGCAATCTATATTTATTGTTACCGTCAAAAATCAGTTACATTGTAGATTTCCTTGTTGAGAAGGAAAATATTAGTGTGGTTGATGCAATAAAATGCATTTATTCATCGAATACATATCGGCAGCTTGAGCGAGAAAACACGAAGTTGTGACATCTTGGTCCGGTAGCGTTATGTGAAGAATTTGAAGAAAATAATTGAACGTTCTCTCTGAATAATATATAAATTGGCTGCTGCTTCGCGCGCCCGGTTGGCGCTGAAAGCAACAGCCAATTTTGTGTTTCGTTGTGATAAGCGGTTTTATTTAATCAATTAGGAACGCGGCGATACGACAGCCAACTGCGGAAGTGAGGGTCTTCGCTCAGCATCAGGTAAGGGCCATCGAAGTCGTAATAGTAATAATACTCGTTTGCCCCGCCGAAATCTATGCAAATGGTGCCGGGTCCTGCCCAGCCATAGCTCCAAAGGAATGGAATGTCGGAAATCCAAACGCCTCGGTTGTCGTAGCAACCGTAAACGCCTGTGCCATCGGGGTAGAAGGCGTATTTGTCGATATCAATTTCGGGCACAATGCCATAATCGTCGGATTCCAATTCCCATACGCCAACCACACTACCGTAGTAGTGTTCGTCTTCTTCGCATGATGCGAGCGACAGGGTCATCACGCTCAGCAGTGCCATCAAAAGTAATACTCTAACTTTCTTCATTGTCTTTGTAGGTATTTATTTGTTTATAATGTTCGATTTTGCTGCCAAAGTTAGCAATTATATTGTTCAATCAATTATTGCTGCTTGGTTTTTTAATTATTTTTAATTGGTTTTTGTTCACTTATGTGCATTTCTTGCTAACTTTGGGTGTAAATAACGTTAATCACCAATAGCATGAAACGCATTGCTTCAACCATTATTGCCCTTGTGCTCTTTGCCGTGGCATCGGCACAACCTACGCAAAAACTTGTCACCGTCACTGTCACTCCAGCCGGAGCGAGCAGCCAAGCCGGCATCGGTGCGGTGGCTGATTCTTATAATTTTGACTTGGGAAAACAAGTAAAGTTTAACGTGGAAGTGAAATCGTCGGGTGTAGCACTTGATGGTGTGAAAGCTTCTTACGCCATTTGCCGCGACAAGATGCCGCCGCATGCCAGCGGCAGCGCCGATGTGGAGTCGGGCATTGCCACCATCAAGGGCGGCACCATGAAAGAGCCGGGTTTTCTGCGCTGCACGGCAGAGGTGATGGTAGACGGGGTGAAATATTCAGGGTCGTGTGCCGTGGGTTTTGCGCCGGAGCGAATCAAGCCTGCCGTGAGCATGCCAGCCGATTTCAGGCAATGGTGGAATGACGAGTTGCGTGCCCTCGACAAGATTGAACCAAAGGCAACACTTAAGCGCCTCGACGCCCGATGCACCGACAAGGTGGATGTCTATCAGGTGAAAATTTCTTCGCTGAAGCCTATGTACGGCATATTATCGGTGCCAAAAACGCCGGGCAAGCATCCGGCTGTGTTGCGCGTGCCGGGTGCGGGCATTCATCGCATAGGCGGTTATCTCGAGCCTGCCAACGACGGTTTCATCACCCTCGACCTGGGCATACATTCGCTGCCGTTCGATGCCGAGCAAGAGTTTTACACAGCGTTGAGCGAAGGTGCGTTGTACGACTATATGTCGATTGGAATCGCTTCGCGCGATACTTATTATTATCGAAAAGTATATCTGGGCTGCGTGAGTGCTGCCAAATATCTCACCACGATGCCCGAATACGATGGGCAGAACCTTTTTGTGGTGGGTGGCAGTCAAGGTGGTGCCTTGAGTATTGTCACCGCGGCGTTGTTCCCTAAGGTGAAAGCAATCATTAGTTTCTTTCCGGCGTTGTGCGACCAGCAAGCCTATCTCGACGGGCGTGCCGGTGGGTGGCCACACTATTTTCTGTTTCACAAGGACGATGCATCGGTGAAGCAGGCTCTTGAAACGGTACGCTACTATGATGTGGTGAATTTTGCTCGCATACTCACCGTGCCGGTGTATATGTCGTTTGGCTACAACGACCTCACTTGCGCTCCAACAAGCACCTATGCCTGCTGGAATTCGTTGGCTTCGAACCAAAAGAAGTTGCTTGTGGTGCCCGAAACAGGGCATTGGCGATATTCCTATCAGTGGAAAACCGGCTGGGATTGGATGATGCAATTCCGCAAATAAGGCTGCGCGGAACCAGATGTCAGCGGCGGTTGTGTTCAAATCCGAGCGTTTTGCCTCGAGGATTCACACCTGCCGGGCGATAGTTTGTCGGCATTGCGCCGTCATCGATGTAGCCACCTCCGTTGGCATTGATGCTTAGGTTCTGAAAAATCTGATATAGCAATCCTCCGAGGTCAAATCCGAGTTTCTGTCCATTCAGGTTGTAGAAGGGGCGGAAGATTGGCAGTGTGGCAGAGCGTCCGGTGGCAGGGTCGCGATAGGTTTGTGCGCCCATGTCCACGCCCCACTTGTCGTTGTTGGTGCGTAGAGTCATGTAACCGCCGTAGAGCATCGATGCACGGTTGCTGTTGTTATGGCTGAAGAAAGGCGACGATTCGTAGATGCCGAATGCGCTCACCGACACGTTGCGATTGAGTGTATACATTAGTTCGCCGTTGAACGAATAGGTGTTATAGGCATTCCAAGGCACTGCATATTTGTTGAATGTGACGCCGGTTGACGCCTGCCAATGTTCGCCAAAGTTCTGTGTCACTGCAGCGCCAGCCCAGCGCACCGAGCCCAGCATGGGTTGGGTTGCCATGCCGCTGTATCCGCTCACAAATCCATCGTACCAGCTTGCAATCTTGCCTTCGCGGGCAAAGTCGCCGGCAAACATGTTTCGCTGCCAAATCAAGTCGCTGTTGGCGCCGGTAACGGCATATCGGCTTGGCATAGCCACGTCGGGATAATGCACGCCGAGCGAATCGATGTAGCGGTCGGCATTGAGCCGTGGCGATTCCACATTGTTCATTGGCGATAGTTTCGGTGCCAAAGTAGGGGCGTCGAGTCCGGCACTGCGTTGCAAGTTGTAGCCCTCGGCGGTGACGCGGTTGCCATAGACGCGTTGCTTAACCACATCGAGCTTCACCGAGTCGGGCAGAAAGCCGCCGCCGTGACTATCCATTGCCACAATGCGCTCCTGAGCTGCGCCATTCAGCACAGCCGCCAGCGCAAGCAATATTACGGTGAATATTCGGTTCATAGTTCTGCGATGTAGCGCGGTTTCAGCCACTGTTTCACTGCAAAGTTAAAAATAAAGGCTGCAAGGCGAATCATAATTGTTGTTAAATCGGTTGCTTGCAGCCTTATGCTATGTTTTTTTAGTAGTCCCATTCGAGCGAGAAGTCGTCCACCCACAGCGTGGTGCCATCGCCTCCGGTGAAGTAGTCGCCATATTTGCTTGCCGAAGCCACAATGAGAATGTATTTTGGCTTTCGGTTGGTAGCGCGATACTCCAGTTTAAGTTCGAATTCTTGCCAGTTGGCTATAGTATTTGCCGATTCTACTGTTCCGTAGGCAATCACGTGCTCGTCGTTGATGTTGAACAATTGCCGATTGTTGGGGTTCGTGCGAATTTCGTATTGGTCGTCCCAGTCGGCAAGAGCAACATACACCACGCAGGTGTCGGGCTGACCTTTCAGATGGGTAAATTCGCTCGACGAGTGCGAAATTTTCTCCACTTTGCATTTCCAATGCCCTTTGAGCTTGGTAGGACGGCCTGTGAAAGGACGACCGAAGTGAAGAATGCCGTTGGTGCCGTCGGTGCGCACGTAGTCGCCGGTGAATAGGTTGCCGGCAGCCAGTTTGCCAACAACGCCGATGCCTACAAACTTGGTGTTTAGTTCGGCGCAATAACCTTTTCCGTTCCAGGTGTCGGTTGAAGGCACGCTGTTGCTGTTGCCGAGCGTTGTAGCGCCCTTGTTGCCAGTGTCCCAATATGTTGTGCCGCCTTCTTCCCACGGGCAATATACTTTGCCGTCGAGCCACCACGAATCAAAATTGAGGTTCGGGATGGTGTATTCCGAATCGGTTGTCACCTCGGTGGCGTCGCTTTTGAGGTCGCCGCTGTTTGCACGACATTCGTAGGTGGTTTTAGGCTTCAAGCCGCTCACGCAGGTGCTGAACGAGCCGCCCTCGTGTGTTATTTTAGCTTGCGGAACCTCAATCCACTGGCTGCTGCCTGCTTCGCGATATTCAAAACCGTTGGTCTTGCCGGCTTCGGCATTGCCGTAGAGCCACATCACGCGAGTCCAAGCGTCGGCACGTGCAAGTTGAACGTCTTGCTCGCTGCGTTCAACGTAGATTGTCCACTCCTCAACCGTGTTGTGATAGTTTATCTTCACTTTCACGGGCGAGGTGAAGTCGATAGTTTGATTATTCAAATCGGGGGTCATTGTCGATACCTCAGCCGGACCGAGCTTCACCGAGGTGACTTGCACTTGGCTTAAATCGGCACTTTTGGGCACATAAGCCACCACGCGTTTGGCGGGCACGTCGATGATTGAGCTGCCCACTTGCCCGGCAAGGTTGAAATATCGCTCGATAGGTTGCTCGGCGGTAATCACCCAAGTGTAATCTTGATATAGCGAGAGCACCACGCTGTAAGGCTCGTTGCTGAGGTTGAGCCCGCCTTTGATGTCGTCGGAGATGGTGGCACCTTCGGTGAGGGTGTAGCTTTTAATCATCACTTGCTGCAAATTGGCTTGCTCGTCGAGGCGCAGTGTCACCATTTGGTTCTTGGCGTCGATGATTGCCGCACCCGATTGGTGTTCAGCCTCGATGGCAGTGAAAGCCGCCTGAATAAGAGGGTAGGGGATGTCGTTTTTCAGGCATCCCGACGTTACGAGCAGAACAGCCGCTGCTGCCATAGTCCGCCAAAATATGTTGTTGAATTTCTTCATAGCTATTGCTGATTTGTTTTATAGGAAAATGGCAATGCCAAGCTTCAGGTTCAACAGGTTGATTTTGAAGTTTGCGCCGCTCGATGAGCGCGAGCCTTCTTCAACGCCGTCGGTCACTTGTTTGTCGTGGCGATAATACCATCCGAATATGCCAAACGACACGTTGAACGCCACTTTCTCCTGAATGAATACGCACAAGCCCGGCGAGAAGTCGAGGCGCAGCTCGTTGGTGTCGGTTTCGGTGAGCTTTGGCTCGTCGTTGTATAGGCGTTGGAACTTGCCGCTACCGCTGCCATACTTCAGAGCCACCTCGTTGAACACGGCAAAGCGCCGGCTGTTGTCCAATCCGATGTAGTTGCATCGGAACAGCTCGATAGAAGTGCTGTTGGTGAAGTATTTCACGTCGCGCACATCAAAGTTGATGTCGTCGTCGAAGTCAACCGAGAAACTGTTGAGGTTGAACTCGTTGCGCGAGAAACCAAGCCGCAAGCCTATGCACTTGTTATGCTTATAGAAATAACTGAAATAAGGCTTGAACGAGTAGGTTGTGCCGTCGAAGTCCAAGTCGGTGATGTAGCTTAGCACTTGCAGGTCCTCGGAGCTTGCGCTGCCATACGAAGCCTGCAATCCGCAAGCAAATTGCCCTTTAGGCACAAACAGGTGAGTGTAGAGACCGCGGTGGTAGCGGCCATAGTTGCGTTCGGGAATAATCACGCTCACGGTGTCCTTGCCTACAATCACTTTCTTGTTCAAATCGGCGTCCTCAGCCATATCGGCAGCCAGTTCGCCCACGATGCTGTCGGTTAGCACCACATCTTTGGGGCTTTGGGCGCTTGCGCCACGCGCTGCCGCAGGAAGCAACAATGCTGCCGCGAGTGCCGAAAGGCATATTATGTGTTTGAATTTTGTAATCATAAGTAGAATGCCACCCCGAGGGATATTGAGAATAAGTTAATCTTGAAATTTGCGCTCTTGTTTTTGGTGTTAGCCACTTGAATCTGATTGTTGGTTTGGCGCATTTTCGAGTAGCCAAGTTCGAGCACGCCCACGTTCAGTTCCACAGCAGAGTAGTTGCTGAGGAACACGCAGATTCCCGGCGATACGCCCATCCCTAACGAGTGAGTGCGCATGAATGAGCCGGAGAAGTCGATGCCCGAGCCGCTTGCCAGTTTCGATTCGCTCAAGCCGTAGCGCAGTGAAATTTCGTTGACGATGCCGAAGCGCTTCGATTTGCCGAGGCTCATGTATTGGCGCAGCAGCACAGTGCTGTGATAGCTTTGCGTGATGGCATATAGGTTGTCCACACTGAACGAGTCCTCGCTTGAGAGCACAAAATCGGCGCTGTTCATCTTGGTGCGGGTGCGGTTGTAGGCGAAGCGTCCGCCAATGCCCAGGTCGTCCTTGAACATATAGCAGAGCATAGGGCTTACCTTAAACGAGTAGTTGTCGCCATTGATGTTTTCAACCACCAGATATTGGTAGTTGTCGAATTTGCTTTGCCCGTAGTTGGCACTAAGTCCCACCACCCATTGACCTTTGGGCACAAACACCACTTGGTCGATATTACGACTGAAATGTTCCTGCCCTTGGGCGGCAAGTGCGCCCAAGAACAAGAACATTACTATTAATAGCTTTATTCGGTTTGTCATTCGTAGTTTAATTGTAAATTGTCAAGCCACATCTCCGAGCCGCTGCCGCCGCAGAAATAGTCGCCATATTTACTTGCTGAGCAGGTCACCATGATTGCCGACGGTTTTTTGTTGCTTCGGTAGTCGAGCACAATTTCAAACTGCTGTAGACCTTCGGCTGTTGTGGCTTCGGTTAAAACCAGTTCGCCGTAAGCAATCACGTGTTCCGAACTCGAGTCGAACAGTTGCTGTGTCTTGGTGTTGATGATTTTTGGCCACGACTCGCCGCTTGTGCTGTCGGTCTCCTTCGAATCGTCCCAAAGAACAATGAAGATGTGTCCCTTGTCCATGCCGGTGGCTCCGTCAACAGCACCTGAATTGTAGTTGATGGTGGTAGGCGAATACTTCACATAGCCGGTGAGGCTCTTCGGTCGCGAATGGAATTCACGACCCCATCCAATCACACCATCGGTGCCGTCGGTGCGGATGTATTTGCCCACAAACACGTTGCCGGCAGCAAACTTGCCGATTGAACCGATACCCACAAATTGCGACTTGAGGTCGATTGAGTAAGTGCCGTTGTTCACATAGGTGGTTGACGGAGTGGTTACGTTTACGCTCATCGTCGACGAACCGTGATTACCCGAATCCCAGAACATGTCTTCGGCAGACGTGCAAATCAGATAAGCCTTCGACGAAGTGTTCCATTCTTCGAAGCTTGCGTTTTTCAGTTGCGCTTTTTCTTCGGTGGTGAATGTGCAAATGTCGGCAAGCGTAGAGCCTTCGCAGATGGCTTGGTATTCGTAGGTGGTGCCTGCAGTAAGCCCGGTGAGGTTTGCACTCATGGTGCTGCCCGAAACGGTGGCGTCGACTGTGGTCCAGTCGGTGGCGCCTTGCACGCGATAGCGGAATTGCAAGCCGGTGACGTTGCTCTTGAGCACTGTGCCGTAGATGGTTGCACGCGAGGTGTATACGTCGTCGTCATTAATCACAATTGTGCTTACTGAAGCATCGGTGATTTGCAGATGCAGGGTGTAGTTGCGCACCTTGTTCTTCACGTCGGTTGCAGTGAAGTGGATGTAGTAGTCGCCGTCGGGCAACTTGTTGAGCATCTCGTCTTGGAAGGTGATTTTGGCAATAGCGTTGTCGTCGTCGGCATTATAGTCGTAGGTGTAGCTCAAGCCGGCGCTTGCAAGCGAGGTGCGATAGTTGTCGGTCATCGAGAAAATCTCAAATTCGTTGTCAGGCAAGCCGAGCAACGAAGTGAACACGTTGTTGTCGCCAACTACGTTTACGCTTTTCAGGGCGCAAGCCGATGTGCAGTAAACAGCCACGTTGCTGGTGAATGCTTCGGGTTGCGACACCACAGGAGCGTTTACGTCGCGACCGCCGTTGAGCATAAATTTAGGCGCTGCAGTGATAACCACCTCCTTGGTTACAATTTCCTCCTCAGCCACGTCGATGGTGATGAATGCGCCACCATACTCGGTTGGGGTGTTGCTGTAGTTCATGGTGATGGTGTATTGGTGAGTAGGCTTCACGTTCTCAATAGTGCCGGTTTTCTCGTAAGTCGAGCCATTGAGCTGAGTTCCGGTGATTTTCCAGTTGAGCGTGGTCTCGCCGTCGTCGAGCATGAAATAGCCCTTAGTGCCAGCCATGTCGCTTGTGAACTCGAGTTCACCGTTAGCGTTGCTCACGGCAATCTTGTAGTCGCTGAGTGCTTCGGCAATGTTGCCAAAGTCAACCACCACCACCGCGTTTGCGATGCGGCAAACCACATTCACTTGGGTTTCGTTGCCGGCGCTGATGGTGAAGTCGCTGGCACCCTTGAAATAGCGGTCGGTGAACGAGGCAGGCACGCTGTCGCCGGCAGCAGCAGTCACGCGGTAGTTGCCGCTCTTGAGATAGAGCTGCGACGGAAGCGTGCTTGTGCCGCGATATTTGCGAATCAAGCCTTTGGTGTTGTAGACGTAAACGATGCAGTTTTCGGCAAGCGCAGCTTCGTTGCTTGCGCGAGTAACCACGTTGGCTTCGGCGTCGAGCACGACGCTGAGGTTTGCGGCGCCTTCACCCTCGGTGAGGAGCTTGTCGTCAGAGCATGATGTCAATACTCCGGCAACCATGCAGAGCGCCATTATTGTATTAATGAATTTTTTCATACCCTGTCAGTGTTATTTTGTTTCGAACTTGATTGTTGCTTTGCTCACCAGACCGGCGTTGTCGGTAACGGTGATTTCGAAGTCGTGCTTACCGGCGCCGTAGATGCCGAGTAAGTCCATAAATGCTGTGATGTCGAACACTACTGTGGTTTGGTCGACAACGGCTGCATAGTTGTATACGGTGCCGTTGATGGTCATCGTGCCGCCATTAGCAACCGGGAAGCCGAGGCCAACAAGACCTTCGGTGAAGTCGGCACCGTCGGGAGCCTTACCGGTGGCGAGGTCGAACTGAGTGCCCAATCCCACACCTTCAAGAATATCGGAGGTGAGTTTTTCCGAATTGATGTTTACAAACAAGCTCTTGATGCCGTTAGGTGCGCTGATGTTCACGATGGCCGATTTCTTGCCTGCGCCAAATTCTGCTGCGTCGTTGTAGTTGTCGAGGTCGATGTTGTCGCTCTGGAACGATGGAGCCGGCTTGACGGCGCTGTATTCAGCCTGAGTGACCTTGATGGTCTTGCTCAAGTTGCCCATAGTGACTTTCACGTTTGCCGTGCGGCTTGTGGCAGCCTCGTTGGCAGCGGCGTTGATAGTGAACCCTTCGCTGGTGATGTTGGTGATTGTGAGCCAGCTTTCGTCGCTGCTTTCAACAGTCCATGCCGACGACGATTTCACGGTGACGTCCGTGGTGCTTGCTGCACAAGGCATGCTTACGTTCGACACCGATGTGGTGAGGAAGTCGAATGGGTCGATGATTTCATCGTCGATGTCGATATTGCGGGTTTCATTCACCACTGTCACAGTGGCATCTATAGTAAAATTTGCGCCAGTAAGCGAGCCCGATTCATCGCTGGGGTTCGGGTTTTCCTTGTAACTGAAGGTGATGATGAAGTGCTTGCGCGGAGCCACGTCGGTCATAATCTTGTGGTCCTCTTGGATGAACACGCCGTCGACGGTGCCGCTGAACGAAGCCACCAGCGTGGTGTTGGTTTCGTAGTAGCGGAAGTAGCCCGAGCGGGTTTCGTTTGCGCCAAAGTCGAGGCTGTTCTTCTCAGCCACCTCAACGGTGACTTTCACGTCGTCGCTCATCACGTTTTTCAGAGCTTCGCTGTAAACAACACTCACGCGCACGTTCTCGAGCGTGCAGGTGACGGGATTGAGTTCTGTCACCTTGTTTTTGGCAATTGTGAAGTTTTGCTTTGCATAGTAGTAAGGAGCGTCGAAAGCCGCTTCTTGCACCGGTGCGCTGTAAACTTCGGCGGTGTATTCGCCCACCGGAAGCGTAATCACTTCGGGCATCTGGCTGAAAATCCAAGAATTCTTAAGCAAACCGCTCTTGGCATCGAGGATGCGTACGGTGAAGCCGCTCACGTCAACCGACGCCTTAGTCACTACATTTTCCGAGGCGTCGACGTCGATGCCGAGTGTCGACATCTTCAGCTGCCCTTCTTCGGCGTTGCCGCCGATGTAATTAGGGTCGTCGCAACTGGCAAAAGTGAATGCTGCCAGTGCCATCAACATTATTATATTATATATTTTTTTCATTGTCAGAGGGGTGATGATTAATAAGTGAGTGATAAATCGTCGATTAGCAGGATGCTGCCCATGTGAGCTTTCCAATCGCCCATCGGAGCCGGGAAGGTGATGCTTCGTGATTGGTCGAAGTCGCTGTCGGAGAACGATGTGCGGTAGGTTGACTTGAAGCTTACGCTGATTGAAGTGGCTTTCTTTGTGAGGTCGCTATAATTGAGCGCGATAGTAGCCTGACGGTAAGCAGCGTCGGTCACCGAGGTGTCGTCGGGCGTGAGTGTGCCGTTGGCAATCACTGTGTCGCCGTTCTTCAGCTCAACTGTCACAACAAAATGGTCGGTGTTCTTAGGCTGATACTTATACCAGAATGAGAACGCTTTTGGACGCGAACTAAATGCATGACCATATACTTTAGTCTCCTTGGCACTGCCTGCATAAGTGTATGAGCCTATATAGAGTTCGCCGGGGAATGCTCCACTGCTGTAAATTAATTGTTCGGTGCTTGCATATCCACCACCGTGACCCGATGTGTAGATGAGTGCTGCGCGCGAACCGCCATGAATATCGGTTGTGGTGTAGCTAACGCAAGGGCTGAATGCCACTTTTGACCACAATCCGAAAACCTTCTTTCCATCCAACGAGCGCTTGCTGTTTGTTGCCCACCAGATGTCGGTTTCGCCCTCGGAATAAGGCATGAACTCGTATGCGCTGCTCACAGTTGAGTTCTGCACGGTGCTCCAGCTTTCCATATCGCTGTTAGGAATTTGTGTGGCAGCTTCGGTGGTGAACGAAACGGTGTTGCTTGCCTTGTTAGGAGTGCCGGCAACCGAAATCTTCACTTGATAGGCAGTCGCAGGCTTCAGGTTCTTGAGGCTGATGTTTTGACCGTCAACTGTGATGTTGCTTGCACTCGCTGCAGCAAACGTCTTGCCACCGTCCGACGAGAGGTATACTGCCAGCACCTTGTTGAGGTCGGCGTAGTTTTCGTTGCTCGACGAATAGGTGAGGTCGGCATTGTAAGCCCACACGTCGTAGTCGTTCACGGCAAGCGTGAGCGAAGGAATGTTGTGAGCCACGGTCAATCCGTCGACGGTCTTCACGCCGTTGCGATAGATTGCGCGCACCTGAATGTCGTCGGCAATCATGGGCACAGTGAATGTCACGCTGTATTTGTTGTCGCCAAGCGAAGTGATGCTCTTAATTTCCGAGTCGACCCACGTTCCGTTGCTCTTTTGGCATTGAATGAGCACGTTTTCGGCAAAATTGGTGCCGCTGTAGGTCATTTCGCAAGTCACTTCGGTGACAGCCGGTTCGATGGTTATGCTTGACGGAATGGTGAGGATGACCGACGGAGCCGACACGTTGAAAGTGACAGGTTCGGTCACGCGAGTGAGAATGTCCTTGGCAACGAGGGTGAATGCATGCGAGCTGCTGCCGTTGTAAACGCGCAGCGCCGGCAGCACGTCGGTGAAATCAACCAGCGCCATAGTGCATGCCGATGAGCCCCACAAGCCCGACACCTTCAAGCCGTATTTCATCAGCAGCGCGCGTTGCGCCGGAGTGGCTTTGGTGAGGTCGAGTTCGGCAGGCCAGCCTTGCGCGAGCAGGTATTCCGATTGGGTAGTGAGAGTGACTTCGCTGAAGCCAGCCATGGCAGCCAGATGCACCTTGGGACTGTTGGCAATCACGTCGCCTTCAATCATGCTGATTGTTTCGCCCGAAGTGAAGTTGTCGGCAATAATCGACGGTTCTTCGGCGTTGAACAGTTCGTCGCCAAGAGTGATTGACACTTCGCCGCCATCTTCGGTGGTTTCGTCGAAAGTGATAACCAGCACAGCGTCGCCCACTTCGCCGCCGTTAACGTCGAAAGTGATGCGATAGTGAGTTTTAGGTTGGGCATTTGGTATGGCAGCCGGTTCGATGGTCACCGTATTGCCTTCGCGGTTTGTGAGGGTGAGGCTCATGCTTATGGTGCCCGGCTTCACATACGCAGCGCGCGTTTCGGTGCTTTCGAAGGTGATGTAGTCGCCGCCACCCGAGTGGATGATAGCGCTATAATCGGTAAAGTAAGCCTTGAAGGCGTCGGTGTAATCAACGCTCACCATTGTGTTGCACAAGGTGGCTTTCACCTCGGGCTCGCTCACTTCGCCGTCGTAGATTGTAAATTCGGTCGTGCCGTAGTAGTAAGGCTTGTCGAAGCCTTCGTCGTTGATGTTTCCGTAGTACATTTCAAGGGTGTACTTGCCAACCGGAAACTTTTCGGTTTGCGACATCTCGCTCACCTTGCTCCATGTTTTGTCAACCGAGCCGTCGGTGCGCGACAGATGTACAAAAAAGTCGTTGACGTCGGGTTGTGCCACCGTAGGCACTGACGTAGCTTTCGTGGTAGTTCGTGAATCCTTCACGCTGTAGTCAGCCATGAAGGTGGGCTTGAATTTGCCATATCCTGCCTCCATCTTAGGCTCATCGCCCGAGCATGAAGCCATTAGTAGTGCTATGGCTGTTGTTACCCAAATTAAACTTTGCTTCATTTATTAAAAATTTATTTAGTATTAAATCAAATATGCAATTATAATGTGCAAATTTTTCGTTTTGCCGATTCCAACTTTCGCAAGTTCAATTAACCCTCCTGCTCGTTTGTTGATACTATATTGAAAAGTGTCATTATAATTTGCTTGCAAATATTTCAAAAACAATCCTGCAAACTCTTATTTCGGCATTACAAAGTTAGGAATTTTAGTTTAAAAGTTTTGTATTTTTGGGGTTAAATGTGTGCTTTAGATAGTGAAATAGATAAATTTGCACATTATTCAATACTTTTCAACACCGCCAAAACGTGCATTTTATTGCTTTTGCTACTGAAAGCCCGAGCAGCTGCGGTTGAGTGGCGGCCATTGTAAACAAAAAATGTGTGGTTGTGGAGCAATTGGCAAAAATATTGTGCTTTAACCGACTGTTTTTCCGAAAATTTGCGTACCTTTGCCCAAAATTATACATACTTGCCAAGTGCAGGGATGAAAATAATTACTTTACGATTAAAGAAACTTTATTATTACTTCATTGTTTGTTACTAAAAAGCTACTACAGTATGAACGAACTATTCAACTTTCTGAAGCCACTGAGCGACCGCACAACACCACGATGGATTATCTTGGTGATTGATATGCTCATCGTAGTTTTGAGTTGTGTTCTCGTGTCGGCTTCCGATGCATTGAATGTAGCCACGATTACGCATTTCGACATTCTTCGCAACTATTGCGTGGTGGTGGGCGTGTTTCTTGTGGTGAGCTTTTTCAGCAAAAGCTATGCCTACATCATTCGCCTGACGGCGCTCAACGACCTTTTTCGCACTCTCACGCTCTGCTTGGTGTCGCTGGTTGTGCTTATAATAATAAATGTGATTGTGCAGCAAATAACTGGCACACCATTGTTTGGTATGTGGGGCATTGCTATGGTGGTGTTCACTGCATTCTGCCTGATGACTGCCGAGCGGCTTACTATAAAATATTTGTATTTCAAATTGATGCATTTTGGCAGCGGACGACGCAAAGCAATGATTGTAGGCAACTCGCTCCATTCGGTGTTCATTGCCAACATGCTTCAGAGCGAAATCAGCGGCAAGTACACGCCTGTGGCGCTGCTCACTTTCGACGATGCCAACATCAGCCGCTCGTATAAAAACAACATTCCGGTGTATAGGTACAACCCCGACACAATCGACCAACTGGTTGATGAATTGCATGTTTCCACCATTATTTTTGATTCTTCCGACCTTGCCATACTCAACAGCGATGTTGCAAAGCCATTGCTGAACACGGGTGTAAAGGTGCTGCAGTTCAATAGGATGATAGGTCGTGTCGACTTAAAGGGACTGTCGCAAGATAACAATAATGCCGACATCTCTAATCAAATGAAGGAGGTGAACATTGAGGACCTTTTGGGGCGTGCGCCAATCATCACCGACAATACGCTGGTGCGCAAAAACATCTTCAACGAGGTGATTATGATAACCGGCGCTTGTGGCTCGATTGGCAGTGAGATTGTCCGTCATGTGGCTCTGTGCAAGGCGAAGCGGGTGATTTGCATCGACCAGGCTGAATCGCCTATGCACGAACTTATGCTGGAGATGGGCGAAAAATATCCCGATGTTGAAGTGGTGCCGTATATGGCAAATGTCACCGACGTGCAGCGCATGGAGAGCGCATTCGAGATGTTCCAGCCCAAGATAGTGATTCATGCTGCAGCCTACAAGCATGTGCCTATGATGGAAATCAACCCCACAGTTGCCATTATTAACAATGTGCTTGGCTCAAAGGTAGTTGCCGACTTGGCAGTGAAATATGGCGTGCAGAAGTTTGTGATGGTGTCGACCGATAAGGCGGTTAACCCCACTAATGTGATGGGTGCAACCAAGCGCCTCGCCGAAATCTACATGCAATCGCTGTTCTTCTATTCGCAACGTCAAGGCAAGCAAACCAAGTTCATCACCACGCGATTTGGCAATGTGCTTGGCTCTAACGGCTCGGTGATTCCAATCTTCCGCCGCCAGATTGCGCAAGGCGGACCGGTGACCATCACCCACCGCGAGATAATTCGCTATTTCATGACCATCCCCGAGGCTTGCTCGCTTGTGCTTGAAGCCGGATGCATGGGCGGCGGTGGCGAGGTTTACATCTTCGACATGGGCAGCCCGGTGAAGATTCTCGACCTTGCCATCAAGATGATTTCGCTTGCCGGATTCCGCCCGTACAAGGACATCGACATTGTGGAAACCGGTTTGCGCCCAGGTGAAAAACTCTACGAAGAACTGCTCAGCGACCGTGAAACCACCACCGCAACCGTCAACAAGAAAATCATGATTGCTAAGGTGAACCAATATGACTACAATACGGTGAAACCCGTGATTGACGAAATCATTGAACTTGCCAAGAAAGGCGAGACTCACGACATGATATTGACCATCAAGCGTTTTGTGCCTGAGTATCGCAGCAACAACTCCAACTTCGAGGATATTGATAAGGAAATCAACAGAGACTAATTAAATGTTTTTGTTGCCAAGACACTGTTAGAGCCTGCTGTAACATTTATTATGAAACAGACTGTTAGCTGCCACTTCTGATAAATATTATTAATTTCTTGTGGAAAACGCCGTTTTCTGCTAAATTTGTGCCATGAAATAACGGCTTGACAATAAAGCCGAGCCGATAACACTATTTGTAACATTTAATAGACTATGAAATTTAAATCGTTAATTGTGGCACTCTTAGCCACTGTAGCATGCTCCAACGCATGGGCATGGGACCTTTCAAGCCTCAAGAACATTAATCTTGGCAACGTGGTGAACTCACTTGTTTCAACCGACAAAGTGGAAATCTCCGACCTTAAAGGTACATGGAAGTCGGTGGCTCCAGCTATCGTGTTCAAAAGCGAAAACCTGTTGCAAAAAGCCGGTGGAACAGCTGCCGAAGCTGCAATCGAGCAAAAACTTCAGAAATATTACGATGCAGCCAACATGGATGAATTCACCATCACTTTTGAAGACGACAATAAATACACCATGACCTTCAAAAATGGCCGCACCACCAGCGGAACCGTCACCAAAGGCACTACGGACGGCACAATTGTGTTCAACTTCAGCGCACTGGGTTCAACAAAGCTGCGTCAGGTTACTGCCTATGTGCAAAAGGGCACCCAATTGAGCATCACTTTCGACATCAGCAAGCTCAACACTCTGTTGTCGTCAATCTCGAAATACACTGGCAACAGCACTATTTCTACGGTCAGCTCGTTGCTGAACAGCTATAAGGGCATGTATGCCGGCTTTAAGTTCGAGAAACAATAATCGATAGGAAATATAAAAACCTCGCTTACGCGATGGCATACACAACATTTAGCCGTGGGTGACCCGTCAGGGAGTAACCTACGGCTTTGTCATACGAGCGGTTGCAAAAAAATAGAGTGTCGGGGCGACGTGCAATGTCCTGTTCCCCGGCACTCTATTATTATGTTCTATTTGGGCTTAACTGCCTGTAAGAAAGTGCTTTATTTGCTGTTGGCGTTTGTGAGAGTCTTTCCTTGATATTCGCCGGTGAGGGCGTCGAGGAATGCTTTCACCTTGGCAATTTCTGCCTCAGGCATTGTTCTGCCAACCTGATATTGCGACATCATCTCAATGGCTTTTTCAAGCGTTGGCACGCTACCGTCGTGGTAGTAAGGCCATGTGAGAGCCACGTTGCGCAAGGTTGGGGTCTTGAAGCGATAGCGGTCGCGTTCGTTGCCGGTTTGTGCCCAGCGGCCGTTGTCGGAGTCGGTAAGTCCTGACTTGGCATTCACTTCGCGGTCCTTGAAATAGTTGTCGCGTTGACCCATAAGTTCATACGATTGTCCACCCATAATCACGCCAGTGTGACAAGTGGCACACTTGTAGTCCTTGAACAAAGCATAGCCTTCAACCTGCTCGGCGCTGATGGCATCTTTTTCGCCCTTCAGATAGCGGTCGAACGGACAATTCGGCGTGAGCAGAGTTTTTTCATACTCGGCGATGGCGTCGGTGATGGTGTTCTGGTTGAAGCCTTCGGGGTAAACGGCGAGGAAGCTCTTGGCAAACTCGGCATCGGCTGCCAAGCGCTCAGAAATCTCCTCAAACGACTTTGAGCCCATCTCAACAGGATTCAACGGTGGTCCTGCAGCTTGCTCGGCAAGAGTGGCAGCACGGCCATCCCAGAACTGAACAAAGTTGAAGGCGGCGTTATACGACGTAGGCGCATTGATGCCACCAAACTGGCCGCCAATACCGTCGGAGAACTGATGATTGTCGACGCCGGCTGTTTCGATGGCATGACACGAAGCACACGAAATGGTGTTGTCGCCCGAAAGACGGGTGTCGTGATACAACGCCTTGCCTAACAACACCTTTGCAGGGTCTACGGCAATCGAGTCGGGAATCGGGCGCACCGGTTCGTTCTTGAATTCCTCGGCTGCAAGTTCGTTGGGATAGAACTGCTGGCGATGAGTCTTGACCCATTCCAAAGCCATCTCGGTCTTCGACGAGGTGAGCGACGAGCCCCAGTGAGCAAGATAATACGATGCCAGCGGCATTGTGCCATCGGCAATGCACTTCTCAACCTTTGCCAGGTCGACTTCGCCCACGGCTTTGCTTTCGGCAATGGCGGTCATCATAGGCTCGATGTCGAACATCTTGTAGCCCTCGCCAACGTGAGCTTCAATCATGCTGCTTGCCACAGGCCACGAGGCATAGAATGGCAAGTCGGGATTAGCAGTGTGACAGAATACACACCCGCCGTCATTCAAGATTTGCGTTATCTGCTCGTTGGCAGGCAACGACTGGTCGGGAGTGCGGTTAACGGCACGATAAACTATCGCCAATGCCACTATCGCCAATGCTCCCGCCGCGATGATTTTACTTGACTTTTTCATAAACGACTTTTTTTAATAACAGTTTTTTATTTTAAGGTTATAATCTCTCTCAATTGCTGTAACTATGCAGGCTCTGCGATGCCCATGGCAGCAAGTTGACGCCGTACCAGCACATTTGCAGCAGCGCAAAGCCCACAATGAGCCACACATACGCCACCGCATCGTGCTCCCGTGTGCCGCCTTGCAACCGCCTGTGCACATACACCAGATAGGCACACCATGTTGCCGCCGCCCAAGTTTCTTTGGGGTCCCAAGTCCAATAGTTGCCCCACGCCTGCTTTGCCCAGATGCACCCCGACAGCATGCCAAACGTGAGGAACGCCATGCCTATCTTCACAAGGCTGTCGGTGGTGGTGAGATAGCTGCCGCTCTTGCGCCACAAACCTGCCACAGCAAGCATAAAGGCACAGCCAAACAAGCTATATGAAAACATATACACAGTGACGTGCGGCACAAACCACGCGCTTTGCAACGCCGGCATCAGGCTTTGGTCGTGGGTGTCGGGACGGCAGATGTTTATCACAATAAACACCGTTGCCACCACAAGCGAAAACATGGGCAACCACCTATAGTGCCACCTCAAATACACAAGCCAGCCTGAGGCAATCATAAACAGCGAATACCACAAGCGCGTTTCGCCAAGCGTGCGTAGGGGCGGTCGGTCCAGACTCATCCACAAGCCGGCAACAAATGCCACATACACAATCATGCCCAATGCCGTGAGGGCAACATTCAGCCTGCTGCACACAGCCTTGCTGCGCAACGCTGCCACAGCCCCCGCGAGCCACAACAACACCGCAACAGCCGAAAACGGCACAAACACGCTCCACGTAATCATACCTTGCCCTCCACTTTTATGGTTTTAACAGTCCACACCACGCCCAAAAGCAGCATCACTATGCCAAGAAGCGTGACGTATTTCCATGGCTCGTGCACAACCTGTATCACGCAATCTTTCACGTCGGTGCCACTGCTGTTGAGATGATAGCTCATGAGATAAATGTCCTCGCCGAGGCCCACAGAGTGCGGACTGTTCACCGCCAATTCGCACGGTTCATCGTCGACAAGCAGCCATGCCCGAAACTGCACAACGGTGTTGTTGGCAGGATTGCGTTCAATGGCAAACCGCTGCAAACGCATGGTGTGGCGCAACGGCAACTCACAGCCATTCTCGTCGTAAGCTGTAGTAACATCTTCGCCAACGGCAAGCAGCGCATGCATCCGGTCAGTGTCGGCAGCGCCAACCATGCCGCTGAACAAGGCAAGCCAGATGCCAAGATGCACACAGGCAAACGCCCCGTCGCGACCAAGCGAAAACTTGCGCAGGCGGTGCATCATCACTAATGCAAGGTGGGCAAGCAACGCCACGAGCAAACCAACGAAAGGCACACTCGTGGTGAACCGTGCAAACGCCGGAACGGCGCCTCCTGCCACGCAGCAGCACGCCACAAGCGCCAGCAGCACATAAGCCATGCGTGCCGAACGGAAATATGTAATAAACCGTCTGCCACCAAATTCGCGATGGGCAACATACAGCAGCGCTATTCCTGCCACGCCAAGCACAAGCCCTATGGGGAACGAGAAATACTCAACGTTGATGTTGCCAAACATCAATTGCAGCGCCACCAACGCCAATATGTAAGCCAAAAGCCATTTCATAGGGAGGTTTTTTTGTCACGCTCGCAGCCTCATTGTGCCACACTCGAGCATTAAAAAATTGTTCTCTCTTTCATTTCAACTTCATCTTGAACGGCACATAAAGGCATAAACAGCCGTCATTCGCCACCAAGATATTACAAAAATAATGAATTTCTGTGAAATTTGTATTCTATAACCTCCAAAAATTTTGCCATTTCATTCAGGCAAAGCTCATTCTTGCACTGCCATCACCTGCGGATGTTCGTCGCGCACCTTGCGCGTGAGTTTCTTCACCACTTGGCTGTAGCTGTGCTTGATTAGGGTGCGCACCAATTCGTCGCTCAAGTGCCCGTAAAGGTCAATCTGATTCCAATGCTTCTTGTTCATGTGCCACGCAGCACTGATTTCGGCATGCTCCTCACGCAACTGCAAAGCCCGTTCAGGCTCGCATTTGAGCACGAACCATTTGGTGTCGTCGAGGTCAATCATGGCAAATATGCGTCCGAGCACCCTAAATGCCAAAGTGGTTTCGTCGAATGGGAAATACTCCTCGGCACAAGGCAGGCTCAAACAGTATTCTCTGATGCTTTCTACGTTCATGGCTGTTATTTTGTTTCAATCCAAGCAAGGTTGAAGGCGTAATGAATGCGTGAACTGAGCAGGTGAATCATACCGTCGGGCGACTGCGTGGCGGCGAGATAGCCGCGCGGTTCGGCGTGAGTGTCGTCCATTACAAAGAATTGTGTCCAGGCGCCACCGTTCAAGTACCGTTCGGTTCCGTCGGTGAGCAGTCGGCAAACGGGCCAAGTGCGGCCTTCGTCGTAGGAGAGAGCCACGTAAGCGCCATAGCCGCTGAAAGTGCTGCCATCGGCTCGTGTGAACATCATGCCTTGCTCGTTGCGAGGTGTGCGTGTGGGATGGTCGGTGAAGCTCACAAGCATTATAGGCCCTTCTTGCAGGCGCAGCAACACCAGCCGCTGATGCCCTTGTATGGGTGGGAACGGCGAGGCGTGGTAGGTCCACGTTTTGCCTTGGTCGGTGGAGATGCTTATTGGCAGATGCTTTTTCCCGTCGGCGCCGGTGACGGCATTGTCGATGCCGCGCCCCATTGCCATGAGGCTGCCGTCGGCAAGTTGCACAATGCCGGCGTGTATGCCTGCTATGGTGGTTCCGGTGCCGCCCTCAACGAATTGCGGCAGCGGGGCACCGTCCCACGGGTCGCTCCATGTGTTGCCGCCGTCGTGGCTGAGGTGGATTGAAGTGCCGTCCTCGCTGCCCGGACCGGCATCGCAGAGTTGCACCATAGTGCCGTCGTTGAGTATTATTGGTCCTTGAATCACCTGATGGCGCATGGTGTGCTCAGGCTCGATTATTTCGGGGCGTGTCCACGTGATGCCGCCATCGTGGCTGCGGCGCATTGCCATGGCAAGGTTCTGCCAGTCGCCGGCGGCTTCAACGCCGTTGAAGTGGAAAAGTGTGCCGTGGCGGTCGTTGAGCAGCGACGAGCCGGTCATATTGCGGTCGGGCACCTTGAAAAACAGCTCGGCAGGTGTCCAGCTTTTTGCACCGGGATGCAGACGCGAACTCAGCACCACCATGTCGCGACCGTTTTCTTGGTCGGCTGAGAACCAAATTGCCAGCAGGTCGCCATTGTCGCACCAAGTTATTGCAGGCTGATGGTTGTGAAGGAAGAATGGCGTGCCTTTGCTCACCGGCTCAACGACGTAAGCCTTAGGTTCGCAGAATATCGGTTTGGTTCGCGACACGGCTTTCCACTTGTAGCTTAGGCGTTTTGTGGCTGCTATGTGTGATTCGTCAACCTTCCAACCGGCAGGATAGGGCGCTTCTACAATGCGGAAGCCTGTCATCGAATGACGGTCGGCAGGAATCATTGCGCTGCGGTTGGCTGAACGCAGATAATTTTCGGGCGTGTTATGGCTTCCGCCGCGTGTCACGCGGTAGAGCCCGCCGCCGGTGGTCACCGGGTCCAAAGCATCAGCTGCCGAATAGGGAGCATACCAGTCGAGGCACCATTCTTCCACGTTGCCGTGCATGTCGTGCAACCCAAACGCATTGGCAGGCGTTGTGCCCACGGTGAGGTCGACAGGTTTGGGGGTGCGAGCCTTTTGCTGATTCTTGTGCATTTTGCCACTCAGACCGTCGCCGGTGAAAAACGGAAACGTGGTGCCGGCGCGGCAAGCATATTCCCATTCAGCCTCGGTGGGCAGACGGAAAGTGCGGCCGGTGCGCTCGCTCAGCCATTGGCAATAATTCATGGCGTCGTACCACGACACGTTGGTCACCGCCTCGTTGTCGCCAATGCACAACCCGTCTTTGCCTCGCAGCTGCTTATGCTCGGGGCGGAATTGCTCGAATTGTATGTTGGTTACTTCGGTTGTAGCCATCTTGAAGCTGTGGGAGATGTCGACACGATGCACGGGAGCCTCGTCGTAGTTTTCGCCTTCGCCCATCGAACCCATCCAGAAATGACCGGCTGGAATGACAGCCATTTCGGGCACAGTTTGTGCCGAAGCGGTGGTTATGCAAAGCGTTGCGGCGGCAATAAGCGGTATGCAGTGTTTCATTGTCAGGATGAATGATTATGTGAAAAAGAGGGGATTGAACAAAGGACGTCGACATAAGTTCTGGCAGCCCATTCTTTCAATCCCCCGTTTTTGCTTTGATGTTATTGCCCGAAGGCAAAAAGGTGATTCGTTATTTGTATTGAGCGATGTATTCCTCAACATCGGCAGCCTTGTAAGGCACGCGGTCGTTGCCAAGGAAACGGCATCCGTCGGGAGTGATGAGCACATCGTCCTCGATGCGCACGCCGCCAAAGTCGCGATATTCGTTCACCTTGTTGAAGTCGATATAACGGTCGTATTTGCCGCTCTTAGCCCAATCGTCAATCAGGTCGGGGATGAAATAGATGCCCGGTTCGTCGGTGATGACGTGACCCGGTTCCAATTTGCGTGCAAAACGCAGCGAAGCCAAGCCGAATTGGTCGGATGGCTGTATGGTGTCGTCGTATCCCACGTAGTTCTGTCCGAGTCCTTCCATGTCATGAACATCCATACCCATCATGTGTCCCAATCCGTGAGGCATGAACAGCGCATGAGCACCGGCAGCCACAGCCTCGTCGGTGTCGCCGCGCATCAGACCGATTTCCTTTAGGCGCTCGGTCATCAGTCGGCAAACAGCCATGTGAGTGTCATACCAGCGCAGCCCCGGTTTGGCAAATGTCAGAGCCAAGTCGTGGCAGTCGGCAACGATGTCGATGATTTCGCGCTGCTTTTGAGTGAATTTGCCCGAGATAGGCATTGTGCGAGTGTTGTCGCTGCAATAGTGTTCGAAAGTTTCAGCGCCGGCGTCAACCAGCAGCAATCTGCCCTGCTCCAGCGCGCGAGGCGAAGGGCATCCGTGCATAATCTCGCCGTGCATGGTGACGATGTTGCCAAACGAAGTGATTGAGCCCAGCGAAGCGGCAATACCTTCGAGCACGCCGCTGATGTAAGCCTCGGTCATGCCCGGCTTTGTTACGAGCTGCATGGCTGTGGTGTGCATCTTGTAGCCGATGGCGGCAGCGCGTTCCAGCTCGGCAATTTCTTCCTCGCTCTTTATTGAACGGAGTTTCACGATTGCCTTGATGAGAGTGACCGAAGCGCGTGCTTTCTGCTCCTCGGCTTTGATGCCAAGCAGACGTTCAATCACCATCATGTTTTCGTGGCGGTAAGGAGGCAGGTAATGAATGGTGCGGCCCTTAGCCTCAGCCACCAGGTCGGCAAGTTTTGCCATAGGACGAAGCTCCGAGATGCCGCTTTCTTCAGCCATTTCGGCTGCGCTTTTCACTTTGCCATACCACACTATATCGTCGATGCTCACTTCGTCGCCGAAGAGAATCTCTTTGCCAGAGTTGCAGTCGATGGCAAGTGTTAAACCTTCGCGGTGTTGTCCAACGAAATACAGGAATGACGAATCTTGACGGAATTTATAGGTGTTGTTTGGATAGTTCATCGGCGAATTGTTGTTGCCGAAAAGAATAACTATTCCGTCGCCAACGAGCTCACGCAATTGTTTGCGGCGCTCTACATAGGTTTGCTGTGAAAATAGCATAATGTTATGGTTTTATGTTTAGAATTATCGTTAACCACAAATTTACAAATTATTTTCAATAGTTGTATCGAAGCGTCATATAAAACCATCGTTATTTTTTCCGCTTTGGTCTATGTTTTAGGTTTGATTTGGCGTTGTCAGCCGAGGCTCTGATGTGCTTTCGGTCTATGCCAATGCAGCCGGCATAGTGCCGGTGGTTGAGGTGTTTGTAGCCAAAGGCATACCTATCGGTACCGCGCTGGTGTTCATGATGTCGGTGGTGGGGTTGTCGTTGCCCGAAGCCACATTGCTCAAGAAAGTGATGACGTGGCGGCTCATCGGCATCTTCTTTGGCGTGGTGACAGTGTCGATAGTGGCATTGGGCTATTTCTTCAATGTCATATTCTGAATGGCGGCATACGCAGCATTCCGCGTGTGTGCTATCGGCGGCTCAGTCGCCTATAACCAGTTCCACCGGGCAATGGTCGGAACCAAAAATTTCGTTGTGGATTGATGCCGACACCAGGCGTGAGTCGAGGCGCTGCGAGGTGACAAAGTAGTCGATGCGCCAACCGGCATTCTTCTCGCGAGCGCGGAAGCGGTAGCTCCACCACGAATAGGTGTCGGTGAGGTCGGGATAGAAATGGCGGAAGGTGTCGGTGAAACCGGCGCCGAGCAGCGCGGTGAATTTGGCACGTTCCTCGTCGGTGAAACCGGCGTTACGGCGGTTGGTCTTAGGGTTTTTCAGGTCGATTTCCTGATGAGCCACGTTGAGGTCGCCGCAAAGAATCACAGGCTTATGGGCATCGAGCTTCTTGAGGTAAGCAGCGAAGTCGTCTTCCCACTGCATGCGATAGTCGAGTCGGCGCAGCTCGTCCTGCGAGTTTGGCACATAGGCAGTCACCAGATAGAAGTCGGGCATCTCAAGCGTAATCACGCGGCCCTCATGGTCGTGAAGGTCGATGCCTATGCCATAGCTCACGCTCAGCGGTGTGTGGCGGGTGAAGATTGCCGTGCCCGAATAGCCTTTTTTGTCGGCGTAGTTCCAATACGACTGATAGCCATCGAAGCTCAAGTCGAGCTGTCCGGCTTGCATTTTGGTTTCCTGAAGGCAGAAGAAATCGGCATCGAGTTGCTTGAATGCGTCCTCAAACCCTTTTCCCACACAGGCACGAAGCCCGTTCACGTTCCACGATATGAATTTCATAATTGCTATGTAAAATAAAAATGTTGTTGTTATCAATAATGGCTTAACTTTTCATCGGCTTTGGCGCCGCAAGTGCAAAAGTAACTATAAAGTGGCGTATTGCCTAATTTTTTCGATGCGAAATGTGTGGCGCGGTGTTTCGGTCGTAAAGCGTTGATTGTTAGCATTGTTTGGCTGTAGATGAGCGGCTGAGCGAAAAATATATTTAAAAAAGATTTGAAAAAGTTTTGACGTTTCGGCAAAAAGCAGTACCTTTGCATCACTTTTGAATAGGGAGACTCGCTAGCTCAGCAGGTAGAGCATCACACTTTTAATGTGGGGGTCTTGGGTTCGAGCCCCAAGCGGGTCACTCCGATACGGTCGCAGGCAGCATTGCTTGCGACTTTTTTCATTGTAGGAATCTGCGCTTGCGACAAAATATCTGGGAAAATGTCGCAAATTTTGCGACGTTTTTTGTGGGGCGATATTGTTTGCAGGTCTCATCCGGTACTATTTGCGCATCTTGGTCGTTTGTGTTGTAAAAGAAATATTGCGGTTAATAGAATATTTTGCCTCAAGTTGAAGTAAATCAAACAAAAAGTGTTATCTTTGTATAAAGCACTAAATAACGAAATGAAAATAATAGATAGCAACATACACAAACTGACTGCCTTGTGTAAGAAACATAAGGTTAGGAAGTTATATGTATTTGGCTCGGTGCTCACTCCGCGGTTCAATGATGATAGTGATGTGGATATTCTTGTGGATTTCAATTCTGAGGTCAGTCACGACAATTATGCCGACAATTATTTCGATTTTTACTATGCTTTGAAGTCGTTGTTTGGAAGGGATGTAGACCTCGTGGATGAATCATCGGTAAAGAACCCTTACTTTAAGCAAGAGCTTGAGGATACTAAATATCTGATATATGGATAGGAAGCTGCAAAAATATCTGTCAGACATACATTCTTCAATTTTGGAAATAGAGTCGTTTATGGAAACTCGCCCAAAAGAGTATGCAACATTCTGTGATGACCTGCTTTTTAGGAGAGGCATTGAAAGGAATATGGAAATTATGGGTGAGGCTATGAATCAAGTCTTAAAAATCGACCCAAGTATCCCAATTACAGCATCAAGGAAGATTGTTGACACAAGAAACTTTATTATTCACGCCTACGACTCTCTGAAACCTGATATCCTTTGGGGGCTTGTAATCAATCACATGCCGCTTTTGAAAATGGAGGTGGAAGCATTGCTGTATGAGGATTGAATTTTGGGGCTATTGATATTTCGCATAATAGCATTCGATTTTGTTGATTGAAGCACAATTTGCGGTGCTTTTGCCTTTTAGAATCGCAGCAGTGAAGCTTGCGCGGTTTCTCGGCGAGTTGCCACTATCGCGGCAAATGACAATCTCAAAAAGCATTTGGCAACTCTTCGATGTCAATTAACGAGATAATATTTGCTAAAGTGGAAAATTATTGCTTATTTTGTTATCGAAAACATGAGCCATCTGTTTTATAATAAGCCTTAAACAATAAATTAAATATAATGAAACGAATACTATTATCAATGCTGTTGGCGGCAATGCTAATGCCGGTTGTAGCTCAACAGCGCATCACAGGAGAGAGTCAGGAAAACTACGAAAAGCGTATGGAGTGGTTTGGCGACGCCAAGTTTGGCGTGTTCATCCACTGGGGCATCTATGCTGTGCGCGGAGTGTCGGAAAGCTGGTCGTTCTTCAACAACTATTTGCCTTACGACGAATATATGAAGCAAACCGAAGGCTTCACTGCCAGCAAATATAATGCTAAGGAATGGGTGGACTTGATTGAGCAGAGTGGCGCGCGCTACACGGTAATCACCAGCAAGCATCACGACGGTTTTGCCCTTTGGGACACCAAGGCGGGCAACATCAGCGCCAAGAAGAGTTCGGCTGCCAAGCGCGACGTGCTCACTCCGTTTGCCAAGGAGGTGCAAAAACGCAAGAACCTGCGTCTGGGCATCTATTACTCGCTGCTCGACTGGAGTCGCGACGATTATCCTAATGCCACTCGCACCAGCACTCGCTATAACATCAAGGAAGACCCGAAGCGTTGGGCTGAATTCTGCAAATTCAACTTTGCCCAATTGCGCGAGCTTAACGAAACATATAAGCCTGCCCTGTATTGGTTCGACGGCGATTGGGAACAATCGGCTGAGGACTGGAACAGCAAGGGCATCATCGACTTGCTGCGCAGCACCAACCCTAACGTGATTGTCAACTCGCGCATTCAGGGCTATGGCGACTACGACACTCCCGAACAGGGCATTCCGGTGGTTCGCCCTGAAAGCAAATATTGGGAACTGTGCTACACCATGAACGATTCGTGGGGCTATCAGCACACCGACAAAGATTTCAAGACTCCGCACATGCTTCTGCGCACACTTTGCGACTGTATGAGCAACGGCGGTAACTTGTTGCTCGACATCGGTCCGAAGGCCGACGGCACTATTCCTCAAGAAGAGGTTGACATCCTCAAGGAATTTGGTCGTTGGATTGGCAAGCACAAAGAGGCTGTTTATGGCACTCGCGCCGGTCTGCCTGCCGAGCATTTCCCTGATGGATACACCACATTGAATAAAGGCGGCGACATCGTTTACCTCTACATTCCCAACAAGGTGCGTGGCAAGATTTGCCTGCGTGGCATAGTAAACAAGGTTAACCGCGTGTGGGTGGTTGGCAACGGCTCGATGCTTAGCTACAAAGTCTACGACAAACCTTATTGGAGCTCGCTTCCGGGCATCGTCTACATCGATGTTCCTGAAGATGTGCAAGACGAGCAAATCACTGTAATTGCTGTGCTGCTCGACGGTCCTGCCAAGCTCTATCGCGGTCACGGTCAAGTGATTACTTCAAACTAAACTACACGATTACACTGATATGAAGAGAATCGTTATACTCACAATGGCAGTGCTTATGGCAGTGCCATTGTTTGCCAAAAAGGCAAAAGCTGCAGCTTATCAAGTGAGCTACACCTACAACAGCCGCGGCACAATCATTGGTGCTGCAGTGATGACATTTGCAGGCGACCGCACGATGTATGTGCCCGACGCCAAAGCACTCGACCCGCGCATGACGCTCAAGGCGCCCGAGCAACGCCAGTTCACCGACTTTGCTCAGAGCCGTTGCTTCAGCCGTGCGCAGCTGCAAAACGGCGACGTGGTCACTACCGAAACGCCGTTCACCATTGGTGCCAACCTCACCGACACCGGCAAGACTGAGAAGATTTTGGGTTACAACTGCCGATGCGTTCACTCGGTGGTGAACTCTAACCACTACGACATCTGGTATACCACCGAATTGCCTGTGCGTGGCACTCCGCAAGTGGGTGTGGGCGTGCCCGACGGACTGGTGTTGCGCGTGGTTCGCAATCAAAACCAAGTTGAGGAAGCCACTTCAATCAAGCCGTTGAAGAAGGCTCCTGAATTTTGGCCTGAGCAGTGGGGCACTACTCTCAACCGTTTCGACTATCAATATGCCATCAAGCAAAGCGTGGTGCACACGGTGCGCATCTTCGACCAAGAGCGCATTGCCTTCAACGGCGCCAAGTTGCCCGAAGGCGAGTTGCAGCCTGGCAAGGTGTATGCATGCGCCGGCGGCACCGTGATTCTCAAGAAAGTCACGTTGCCCGAACTGCATCGCGGATGGGGCATCTTTGCCGACGTCACTCAGTATAGCGAGGGCGACGCCTACGACCGCACCGGCTCGGTGTTTGTTATTCCCACCGGCAAGCAGCAATCGTTCCTCGACGCCATTCGCAAGCTCGACAGCACGCCTAAGTTCACCAGCGGAGGCGTTGACTACCACGGTTTGGTGAGCACTCCTGCCTACGATGTGCCGGTTGAGCTGATGCGCTTCTTCACCGGTTTTGGTGTGCGCTTCTTCAATGACAAAATGAAGATACCCGGACAGGAATGGGTCGACTCGGTGTTCTATAAGTCGCAAGTCACTCCGCTGCAAAGCCATCTGCAGGGCGAAGTGATTATAGGTGCCTACATAGGCAACTGGGACAGCCGCGGCCATCGCGTGTCGCTCAAGCTGAAGTATTTCCCCGACGATCTGCGTCACACGCTCTACGACTTTGAAAACGCTATGCCGTTGTTCAACACCGTGAACTATCTTGAGCAGGATTCGCAACCCTATCCTGTGTTCCAAGAGAATGATTCGCTCAAGGTTACGTTCACGCTCGACCGTGCAGTGAAGAATGCCCATTTGTTCTACCTCACCACCGGACACGGCGGCTGGGGCGGCGGCGACGAGTTCAACATGAAGCCCAACACCATCTACCTCGACGGTCAGAAGGTTATCAGCTTCATCCCTTGGCGCGACGATTGCGGAACCTACCGCAACTTCAACCCGCAAACAGGCATGTACGAAACCGGTTGCAGCTCGTCGGACATGAGCCGTTCAAACTGGTGTCCCGGCACTGTAACCAATCCTAATTTCATTGCTTTGGGCAACCTCGAAGCCGGCGAACACACCATTGTGGTGCAGATTCCGCAAGGCTCGCCCGAAGGCGGCAGCCAAAGCTACTGGTGCACCAGCGGCACTCTGCTATATTGATAATAACTAACCATAAATAGCATTTCAGGAGATAAACACCTCACACGAGAGTTTATCTCCTGATTTTATTTTGTCGCTCCATTGTGGAGCGTTAGAATGGTGTTGGGGAGGTGAAGCTGAGGGGCTGTTGGGTGACGGGATGTACGAATTGCAAGTTGCGGGCATGCAGGCATAGGCGCTGGGGTTGCAGACCGAGGCGCTGGGGTTGCAGACCGAGGCGTTGGGCATGCAGGGTGAGGCGCTCATCAGGCAGACCGATGTGCTCATCGGGCGTGAGTTGGGTGCCGTAAAGTTGGTCGCCAACGATTGGGGCGTTGAGCCCCTGGCGGTGTGCGGCGTGGACGCGCAGTTGGTGGGTGCGGCCTGTGAGCGGTCGGAACTCAATGCGCGTGATGCCGTCGCGCTGGTCGATAACGCGATAGAGCGTGGTGGCTGGTTTGCCGTGCTCGGGGTCGACTATCTGGCGTGGACGGTCGTCAACGTCGGGCGACAGCGGCAGCGAAATGGTGCCTTCGGGCGTGGAGATGACGCCTTGCAACAGCGCTTCGTAGACTTTTGTGATTTGGCGTTGGGCAAATGCCTCCTGCAGTTGCTTGTGAACATCTTTGGTCTTAGCCACCACCACAAGCCCCGATGTGTGCATGTCGAGGCGATGCACAATCACAGGACCTTCCACTTGTGGATACAATTGCCGATACTGCTCGAGCAGCGAGTCGGCAACGATGTTGCCAGGCACCGAAGCCAGCCCCGACGGCTTGTCGACGACCGACAGCCATGGGTCGTCGTAGACAATGGTTATGCGAAGGTTGGCGGTTTGCTCATGCGGATTAGGGTCGACATCGAGCCCTTGCATCATAAAGGAGAGTATAGGCAGGCATTTGCTGCGGCAAGCAGGATAGAACGTACCATGGTGTCGAACCTCGGCAGCAGGCGATTTCCCCCACCAAAACTCAGCCATGCATCGAGGTGTGAGGTTGTGAGTGAGGGCGTATTGCAACAGGCGCGGAGCGGCACATTCGCCGGCACCGGCAGGTGGCACGCCTTGTGCGGTGGGCTTGAAGATGTGCAGCAGGTCGCTGCTTTCGCCGCGGGCGTTGCGCATCACAAACAGTTGAAACAGACGCCGTTGCAGATGATTGGAGCGCGTGCGGCGCAGCTGTTTCATTTGGGCAATTTGCTCCTCGGCGTCGGCAATTTCGGCAGCCACGGGCAGCGAGGCAACGGTTTGCGCAGCGGCAGCGCGTCGACGCTTGAGCTCGGCTTTCAGATATTGGCTGCGGGCGGTCATCAGCTGCAGCTGCTCGGGCGTGACGGTGCTGCTTGCCCGCAGCGCATCGCGTTCAGCCTTCTCGCGCTTAACCTGTGCAGCGAATTGTTCAACTTCGTGCTCAATAGCCTTGCGCTGAGTTGCATATTGCTCGCGCAGCGCAGCCAGGCGCGCGTCGGCTTCGAGAGCGGCTATGCGACGGTTTATTTGCGAAATCTCGGCTTCGCCAATGGCAAACTCGCCGTCCGGGTTGAGCAGATTGTAGACAGCCGGCACAAAATAGGGCAACGAGGTGCTGTGAGTCAGATTGCCCGAAAACGCAGCCAGAAACCCGATTGCGCCCGACGAGTCCTGCACCACCATCACGCCCAGCATCTTGCCTTCGTTGAGTTCGGGCAACAGCTCATTGCAGGTGGCAAGATGGCGTTTCACCAGCTCAGCCGCCTCGACGCACAACGGATGCGGAGTGTAGCAGAAAGGGTAGGTGAAGCGAGGCGGCAGCTCGTTGGCAGCCACTTTGCGATTAAATTGGTGTAGTTTTTGCTCTTTTGCCATGCGCATGCTTAGGGGTGATGAATTTTTGCAACAAAGTTAGTGATTATTTCAAAGAATAGGGGTACTTTTGTGAAAAGAAACCAAATATGCTGCGATATGAATGAAAATATTCCAAACGACCCGATGATGCTGATGAGTTTTGTGAACATGAAACTGCGCGACCGCTACGCGACGCTCGACGAGCTGTGCGACGACATGAACATCGACCGCCATTGGCTTGAGGAGAAACTTGGGGCGGTGGGAATGGAATATTCGCCCGAGCACAACAAGTTTTGGTGAAATGTGATTAAAGTTGAAATTGTTTAAGCAAAAATAGATATAGACATGAAACAAAAGTTGACAGCAATGCTGCTTGTGCTTGCCTGCTGGGCGGCGGCAGCGCAGCCGGTGAGCACAGTGGTGACATGCCCTGGCGAAGAC
>JBJECZ010000195.1:0-14698 GCA_051871555.1 Muribaculaceae bacterium
ACCTTTACACAGGCACGGGAACAATTGCTAATTTTGTATCGCGTAACGCAAAGCAAGTGATCGGTATTGAGTATGTTCCTGAAGCTATTGAGGACGCAAAGCTTAATTCGGCAGTGAACGGAATCTCCAACACCGTTTTTTATGCAGGTGACATGAAGGACATTCTTACCGACGATTTTGTTGCAGAGCATGGTAGGGCAGATGTGATGATTGTCGACCCACCTCGCGCCGGCATGCATGAAGATGTGGTGAACGTGATTTTGCGAGCCGAGCCTTCGACAATTGTATACGTCAGCTGCAATCCTGCCACACAGGCTCGCGACTTAGCTTTGCTCGACAGCAAATATCGAGTGATTGAGGTGCAACCTGTGGACATGTTCCCGCATACACATCATGTTGAGAACGTGGTGAAACTTACGCGAAAGTAACGCGAGAGGATTTGTTTATTCCGGCAAAGATGTGGCTGTTGACAATACACTATTATAGTAGCGAGGGTCACCAGTCACATTTTTACCGACGAACTTTGGGATGGAGTATTTGTGATTGACATCGGGCAATTCAATCTCGGCAAGAATCAGTCCGTTTAATGCACCTTTAAACTCGTCAACCTCCCATTTCTCGCCTTCGAACATGACAATATACCTACATTTTTCAATTATAGGTTTCAAGCAAAGTGTGTCGAGCATCTCTTTTGCATCGGCAACCGGGATTTCGTATTCAAACTCCTGCCGCAATGCACCTTGATTTTCACCTTTTATGGTGACAAATCCACGATTATCGATTGTACGAACACGCACAGTACGTTCTTTATCAACCGACAAATAACCTTGGCAGATTATTTGCCTCGACTTAGCCATAGTCTGATATTCATTGCTGATTGCCAAATATTTATGTTCAATCTCTTTAGCCATTGAAAGAAATGTTTAAATTAGCGCTAATTTGAATAATAATGTTCCCAAATTGACCACTGCAATGCATTGATTATTCAGTACTTTTGCAAAATTAATTTATTATTGCGAATTAATAACTAAACGAATATCGTAAAGTGAAGATAGTTTGCAAATTTTTGCTATTATTTATTTCGTTTTCAGTATCGTTCAGCGCATATAGCCAACGAGAATTTAAACCCACACAAATCAATGGGTTGCTTGTCGACTCGTTAACAAACGAGCCGCTGCCTTTTGCCGCTATATTCTTAAAGGGGTCGGACAAAGGCACAATGACCGACGAAAACGGACGGTTTGAAATCAACACTTCGGTGAACTTTATAAACGTGAGCGTTTCACTAATGGGGTATAACAACAAGGAGGTGTTTGTGACAAAGGGCGAAAGCAACAACATCACCATTAAATTGGTGCCCACGGGCGTTGCTTTGAACGAATTAGTTGTCAAGCCAAAGAAAGAAAAATACAGCAAGAAGAACAACCCTGCCGTTGCATTCGCAAAGAGGGTGATGGCAAAGAAAAAGCAATACGACCCCAAGAATCACCCATACTATAGTTTCGAAAAGTATTATAAACTAACGTGCGGCTTAACCGGGTTCAACAACGACAAAGAAAGCTGGATTCTAAAGAAATTCAAGTTCTTACACGAGTTTATGGACACCAGCGAAGTGTCAGGCAAACGTATTTTGCCCATGTCAATTAAGGAGCGCGTGTCAACCGAAAGCTATCGTTTGAGTCCCGAATCGCACAAAGAATACATAAAAGGCGTGAAACGTGCCGGCATAGACGAAGTGTTCGATGAGGAAAGTATTCAGCGATTTCTTGAAGATGTATTCCGCGAAATTAACATCTTCAGCAACGATGTCACCTTCATGCAAAATCGATTTGTGAGCCCACTATCGAATATTGGCACCGATTTCTATAAGTACTATTTGAACGATACTGTTACCGTCAACGGCGTGAAATGCATCGATTTAAGTTTCTCGCCGTTTAACCCACAATCATTTGGCTTCAATGGCAGAATATATGTTGTAGCTGACGACACCACAATGTTTGTGAAGAAAGTGAAAATGAACGTGCCCAAGGACATCAATTTGAACTATGTAGAAAAAATCTACATCGAACAAGATTACGAAAAAGCGCCTGACGGGTCGCGACTGAAAACGCGTGACGACATGACTGTTGAGTTTCGTATAATCCCCGCTACGCAAGAGCTATATGCCCGCCGTCTCGCAATCTATTCCGACCACTCGTTCGAAAAACCTCAAGACGAATCGATATTCAAAAAAGAGGGGACAAAAATCACTGCAGCCGACGCAAATTATATGCCTGAAGAATTCTGGAAAGACAACCGTAAGACACCTATAAAAGAAAGTGAGAATTCAGTAAAACACATATTGGCACGCCTCAGGCAGGTTCCATTATTCTATTGGGGCGAAAAAGTGGTGGTGACATTGGTGTCGGGATACATTCCCACATCAAAAGATAGCAAGTTTGACTTCGGACCGATGAACACCACCATAAGTGGCAACACTCTCGAAGGATTGCGTTTGAAAACCGGTGGTATGACTACTGCAAATCTGAACGACCAACTGTTCGCCCGTGGATATGTAGCCTACGGATTCGGCGATAAAAAGTGGAAATACTCTGGTCAACTAGAATATTCTTTCAACAAAAAGAAATATCATAATCTCGAGTTCCCAATACACTCATTACGTTTGCTGCACAAATACGACTTAGACCACTTGGGACAGCACTACTTGTACACCAACGACGACAATGTGTTTTTGGCGCTTAAACGCATGCCCGACAAAGCAGTAACTTATAAACGCACGTCGGAATTGGAATATAAACTCGAAACAGAAAGCGGATTCTCGATTGCTGCCGGCATGAAGTTTGACATTCAGGAAGCGAGTAAATTCATGCCTTTTGTTGATGGCTTTGGAAAGTCGTATGACAGTTACAAAGAAACTTCATTCAACATTACACTGCGCTATGCTCCTGGCGAGACATTCTATCAAACAAAGACCTATCGTATACCTATCAATCTTGACGCTCCCGTGTTTACATTGTCGCACACCTATGCGCCAAAAGGATTTTTGGGCAGCAAATACTGCATAAACAAAACAGAGGTTGGTGTGCAAAAAAGATTTTGGCTATCGGCATTCGGATATACCGATATTATATTAAAAGGTGGCAAGATATGGAGCAATGTTGCATTCCCCGACCTGATGCTGCCAAATGCCAACCTGTCATACACAATACAGCCCGAATCGTTTGTGCTGATGAGCCCTATGGAATTTATGAACGACCGATATCTGTCGTGGGATGTGACATATTGGGCTAACGGAGCTATTTTCAACCGCTTGCCGCTAATAAAGTATCTGAAACTGCGCGAGGCTATTTCGTTTCGTGGGTTATATGGTAAGCTGAAAGATTCAAACAACCCTGTTAATAATCCCGAACTGCTTCGTTTTCCCGAAATGAACAACTGCGCACCGATGGACAAGACCCCGTATATGGAAATTGGTGTGGGTGTCGACAATATACTCACCTGCTTACGTGTTGATTATGTGTGGCGGCTCACCTATATGAATCGCGCCAATATCGACCGAAGAGGCTTGAGAATTCAACTCCACTTCACATTTTGAGCATAATATTTTTACATCACAAAACATTTAGCACAAGCCAATTGGTTTGTGCTAAATAACTTTCAATCTATCACGATTATTTTCCAAATAGTTGCTTTTTGCCATTTCTTTTGCAAAAATATCTTATTATTTTCGGCAATCTTCGTGAGGCAAAATTGAGCATAAATGTCGAAATACCATTGAAAACTAATGATATATGAATTATTTTTTGTAATTTTGTAGCCGAAAACAATAATAGGTATATATTTAGATATGGTAAATAAAGTTTCTATTCCCGACATTCTGTTTGAAGTAAGTTGGGAGGTTTGCAATAAAGTGGGTGGCATTTATGCCGTGCTGTCGACAAAAGCAAAGACTCTCCAAAAACAGATGAAGGATAGTGTTATATTCATAGGACCTGACTTGTGGTCGGAAACAGAATCTCCATACTTTAAAGAATCAAAGACTCTGCTCAGCGAGTGGACAAAGAAAGCAAAATTGCCTAATGGCATCAAAGTAAGAGTAGGGCGCTGGGATATTCCAGGCAAGCCAATAGCAATATTGGTGAAATACAATTCACTCTTTGAGAAGAAAGATGAATTATACGGCAAAATCTGGAATGAATACAAGGTTGATTCGCTCCATGCGTATGGCGATTACGATGAATCGTGTATGTTTGGATGGGGTAGTGCCTTAGTAATCGAAAGCCTCTCAAAACATTTTGGCAAACGCAAAAAAATGGTGGCACATTTCAACGAATGGACTGTTGGGATGGGTCTGCTTTGTGTTAAAACCGACATGCCTAACGTGGCAACCGTATTCACCACACACGCCACAAGCATAGGACGCAGCATTTGTGGCAATGGCAAGCCTCTCTACGACTATATGGCAGGCTATAACGGCGACCAGATGGCTGATGAACTAAATATGCAATCGAAGCATTCGCTCGAAAAAACTGCAGCACATCAAGCCGATGCATTCACTACAGTGAGCGAAGTCACTGCAAGAGAATGTCGCCAATTGCTTGAGATTAATCCATATGTCACACCCAACGCTTTTGAGCAGAACTTTGTTCCCAAAGGCGAAAAATATAATTCGGCACGCAAAGCCGCCCGCGAGAAGATGTTGGCAGTAGCATCTTGCCTGCTTGGCGAAAAATTTAGCGACGACACTTTGATTGTTGCCACATCGGGTCGCAATGAGTTCCGCAATAAGGGTCTTGACGCATTTATCGACGCCATGAATGTGGTTCGCAACGACTTGCGCAACAGCGAGCGCAAAGTGATTGCTTTTATGATGGTTCCGGCTTGGACCGACAAGGCTAACCCAAGTTTGGCTGAATCACTTAAGACCGGCAACGCTGCACGACAAGAAGACACACTTCTTACGCACGAAATATTCAACTATAACAGCGATAGCATCTATCAAAAGATGAAAAGCCTCGGGTTCACTAACTTCATAGAAGAACATGTGAAACTCATATACGTGCCATGCTACCTTAATGGCAACGACGGAATATTTGACATGAGTTACTACGATTTGATTCCGGGCTTTGACTTAACTGTATTTGCATCGTACTACGAACCATGGGGTTATACTCCACTCGAAAGCATTGCTTTTGGTGTGCCTACGGTCACAACCGATTTGGCAGGTTTTGGACAATGGATAAAAGACAATTTCGAATGCAATAAGTGCGGAGTGAAAGTGATTCATCGCACCGACTCGAATTATTCTGAACTTGTGCATGAGATTTCAAGCACAATCGAGCAATTTGCTTGCATGCCAGCCGAAGCAACAATTGCTCTACGCAAAGCGGCTCAACGCACAGCAAAAGAAGCTTCGTGGGACAACTTCATAAAATACTATCAAGAAGTTTATTCCGCAGCATTAATTAACGCAAAAAATCGAAACAAATAGATTATATAATTATTGTATGAAACTACAAGCAAGTTACACTAACTCTCCTGCATGGAGAAACATCACCGTGAAGTCAGAACTTCCTAACGGCTTAAAGAAACTTGAAGAATTGTCAAAGAATCTTTGGTGGGTATGGAACAGCGAAGCTAAGTCCATTTTCCGCGAATTGGATTCTGAATTATGGAGAAGCACAGGCGAAAACCCCGTGATGGTTCTCCAGCAACTTAGTTCTGACAGAACAGAGCAAATACTGAACGACAAAGACTTGATGGCACGCATTGAAAAGGTTTACACCGATTTCAAATCTTATATGAATGTGCCTATGCGCAACGACATTCCATCGGTTTCGTATTTCAGCATGGAATACGGCCTTTGCAATGCACTGAAGATATATTCTGGTGGTCTTGGCATCTTGGCTGGCGACTATATTAAAGAAGCATCTGACTCGAGAGTGCCAATGACTGCAGTTGGTTTTATGTATCGTTATGGCTACTTCACACAAACCCTTTCAATCGACGGTCAGCAAGTTGCCAATTACGAAGCACAAAACTTCAACCAACTGCCTATTGAGCCAGTTCTCGACGAAAACGGCAACCAGCTGGTTCTTGAGGTTCCTTATCCAGGCCGCATCATCTACGCCAACATATGGAAGGTAAACGTAGGCCGTATGAACCTTTATCTGTTGGATACCGACATCGACAAGAACTCGGAATGGGACCGCTCAATCACACACAAGCTTTATGGCGGCGACTGGGAAAACCGCATTAAGCAAGAATATCTGCTTGGCATTGGTGGTGTGCTCATGCTCAAGCGTCTTGGCATCAAGAATCAACTTTATCACTGCAACGAAGGCCATGCTGCTCTCTTGAATTTGCAACGTCTTGTAGACTATGTTCAAGAAGAAGGCTTGACATTCAACGAAGCTCTTGAAATGGTTCGCGCCACTTCGCTCTACACCGTTCACACTCCGGTACCTGCAGGTCACGACTATTTCGAAGAAGGCCTGTTCGGCAAATATATGGGTGAATTCCCTGGCAAACTGGGCATTTCATGGCAAGACCTCATGAATATGGGCCGCGAAAACCCTGACACCAACGAACGTTTCTCAATGAGTGTATTTGCACTTAACACTTGCCAAGAGTCAAACGGCGTAAGCTGGCTGCACGGCGAAGTGTCAAAGAAGATGTTCCAAGGTGTTTGGAAAGGTTATGCTCCTGAGGAATCTCACGTTTCGTATGTAACCAACGGTGTTCATATGCCAACATGGGCAGCTTCGGAATGGAAAGAATACTACGAGCAAAACCTCGGCAAAGATTTCTATGCTACTCAAGACAAAGAATCTACTTGGGCTCCAATTCTCGACCTTCCGGATGCCGACATATGGGAAATGCGCAAGCGTCTGAAAAACAAATTCATCAATTTTGTTAAGCGCGACTTCCGTCAGAACTGGATTAAGAACCAAGGTGACCCTGCTCGTGTTGTAGAGATTCTCGAAAACATTAACCCTAACGCACTCATCATCGGTTTCGCTCGTCGTTTTGCAACATACAAGCGCGCACACTTGCTGTTTACCGACCTCGACCGTCTTGCCAAGATTGTGAACAACGAAAAATATCCTGTTCAATTCATCTTTGCCGGTAAGGCACACCCTGCCGATGGCGCTGGTCAAGGTCTGATTAAACGTATTATCGAGATTTCGAGAATGCCTCAATTCCTTGGTAAGATTATCTTCCTTGAGAACTACGACATGGTTGTTGCTAAGCGACTCGTTACTGGTGTCGACATCTGGTTGAACACTCCAACCCGTCCACTCGAAGCATCGGGTACATCGGGCGAAAAGGCTGAAATGAACGGCGTGCTCAACTTCTCAGTTCTTGACGGCTGGTGGTATGAAGGTTATCGTGAGGGTGCAGGTTGGGCACTTACCGACAAGCGCACATTCACCGATCAGAGCATGCAAGACCGTCTGGATGCCGCTACAATCTACTCTACCCTCGAGAATGAAATTATTCCATTGTATTTCAACACCAACGACAACGGTTACTCTCCAGAGTGGATTCAGTACATCAAGAATTCTATTGCACACATCGCTCCTAACTTCACGATGACTCGTATGATTAACGACTACATCGACCGCTTCTATAGCAAAGAAGGCGAGCGCTCTACCAAGCTTATGGCTAACAACTATGCAGTTGCAAAAGAACTTGCTGCTTGGAAAGAGAATGTAGCACAAAAGTGGAACGACATCAATGTGGTTGACATTCAAATTAGCGACACGATGCGCTCATCGGCAAGCTGCGGCGAAGACATCGAAGCTACCGTTGTGCTCAACACAGTAGGACTTGGCCGCTCGATTGGCGTTGACTTGGTAACTCATATTCAAGAAGATAACCAATATAAGTTCCACAAATGCTTCACTCTTGAAATTGTGAAGGAAGACGGTATTTTCGTTACCTACCACATCAAGACTAAGCTCAAGAATCCGGGTTCGTTCCGTTATTCGTTCCGTGTATTCCCTACAAACGAAAACATGGCACACCGTCAGGACTTTGCATATGTAAAGTGGATTTAATCGTTCTCTAAAGATACGACATCTAATATTTAAAGCGGGTTTGGAAAATTAATTCCAAACCCGCTTTTTGCATCGTCCGGAAACAATATTGAGTGATTACACAAAACAGGGAATATCAATAAATCTAATTTATTGTTATCGCCAATACAAACATGGATTTTTTTGTTTACCTTTGTATTTGAAAAATGAAATGCGTTTTTTCAAAATAATCATCAATTACAAAAAATAAATAACTGACAAGATGCTTATAATAGGTATTGCAGGCGGAACTGGTTCCGGAAAGACAACTGTTGTCAGAAAAATCATGGAGCATCTGCCCTCGGGTGAGGTGGGTGTGATTTCGCAAGACAACTACTACAAAGATTCAAGCCATGTGCCAATGGAAGACCGTCAGAAGATTAACTTCGATGAACCGGCAGCATTCGATTGGGATTTGCTGCTATCGCATTTGAATGCACTGAAAAATGGCGAATCGATTGATATGCCAACCTACGACTACATCACAAGCTCGCGTCAAAAAGAAACCATACACATGGGGCCGCACGATGTAGTTGTTCTTGAAGGCATTTTGGTTATGTCTGACCAACGCGTACGCGACCTGATGGACATAAAAGTGTTTGTTGACGCCGATGCCGACGACCGTTTAATACGCGTCATCAGCCGCGACTGCATTGAGCGTGGACGTACGCCGCAAATGGTTATCGACCGTTACGAGAGAGTGCTGAAACCTATGCATTTGCAGCATATCGAACCAACAAAACGCTATTGCGACCTCATTATCCCACAAGGTGGACACAACGAAGTGGCTATACATCTTCTAACCGACTACATCAAAGGGCGATTAAACAAGATTTAATCAGAAACGCGCAAATGTAATGAAAATTCTTCCAATCATACCTTTTTTAAATCATAAAGAGAAAGCAAAAGAAGAGCAAGAAAAGCTTGCCGAATTAGACCGTCTTGGCGAAGAAGGCAAATTGGTGTTGTCGACCGACGATTTAGTTAAGAAATATCGTCAACGTACAGTGGTGAACCATGTGTCGATTAATGTTCATCAAGGCGAAATTGTGGGATTGCTTGGGCCAAACGGAGCAGGCAAAACCACTACATTCTACATGACAACGGGGCTTATCACGCCTAATGCGGGACGCATCTTCCTTAACGACTACGACATTACAAAATATCCCGTTTACAAACGTGCTCAGCACGGAATTGGCTATTTAGCACAGGAGGCTTCAGTTTTTCGAAAACTCACTGTAGAAGACAATATTCGGTGCATTCTTGAAATGACAAACACCACTCCTGAAGAACAAGCACAAAAGTTGGAGGACTTGATTAACGAATTCAGTCTGCAAAAGGTACGCAAAAACACAGGCGACCGTCTGTCGGGCGGAGAACGCCGACGTACCGAGATTGCGCGATGCCTTGCCATCAACCCTCGCTTTATCATGCTTGACGAACCGTTTGCCGGTGTCGACCCAATTGCAGTGCAAGAAATTCAAAGTGTTGTATACAAACTAAAAGAGAAGAACATCGGCATCCTAATCACTGACCACAATGCTCCCGAAACGCTTAGCATTACCGATAGGGCATATTTGCTATTTGAAGGCAAAGTGCTGTTTCAAGGCACCAGTGAGGAACTAGCAGAAAACCCGATTGTACGCGAAAAATACTTAGGTCAGAATTTCATTTTCAGGCGCAAACAGTTCAGCTGATTTCAGCAGTGTTTTTGTTGAAAAACCAATGTTTTTGCCAAATCAGCACCGCTGTTAATGCAAAACTTACAATAAACAAAGGCAAACTATCACATCCTACTTCGTCCAACCGGACAGGTAGGATGTTTTGTTCGCACAAGTAAATCGACACAATTGCCAACGAATTGTTGATGGCATGCGCAATTATCGGAAGCCAAAGGCTGCCACTCCACACCATCAGATACCCAAAGAAGCCCCCGAGCAACATTCGTGGCACAAATCCATAAAACTGAAAATGCATAAAGCTGAACAAAAACGCACCAATCCAAATTGCAATGTGTTTGTTGCAAGGCTTATCAATAACCAATCGAGTGAACATGCCTCGAAAAAACACCTCTTCACCAAGACCTGTTAAGCAACCAACCGTGAGAATCAGCACTAATATGCCGCCAAACGATTTGCCTTTGGTGAGATTGTCAGTTGCAGTTTTAGCCATCTCTTCATATTGGCGCAAAGTCTGCTCAATACCACTCATCGACTCCGGCAAACGAATGTTCTCATTCCAATCAATAATAAAATTCATCGCAGGCATAGCAACTACAATTGCAACCATCATAAACAGAAGCGATTTTGCTCTTGGCGCATGATTCAGACGCAGATAATTAATTGGCTTTCGGCTAACGAACACTGCAAGCGCAAATGCAGGAAACGCAAACACAATGATGTTTTGCAAAGCCACCTGCATATTAAGCACCAAATCAGTAGCACCAAAGCGATTCTGCAACAGCGAGCTAACCACGGTGACCAAATACAAGCATACCAAAAATACGGAAAAGAGAAATAGCATTTTTGTTGCAAAACCCAATTTTATGAAAGGCGAATTATCATTCATCTCTAATCTATAATTTGTTTTCTTTTTGCAAAAGTAATAAATTTGCATAAAATAAAACTCACAACTATGACGAAACCTTTAATTTATGCTGTTGTAGGCGCATCGGGGTGCGGGAAAACCACAGCGACAAAAATATTAGAAGACTATGGCATTCCAAGCCTTGTGTCGTACACCACTCGCCAAATTCGCGCCGACGAAGTGAATGGCAGAGAGCACTGGTTTGTTACCGACAACGACATTCCGCCCAAAGAGCGCATGCTTGCTTACACCTATTTTGGAGGGAAGCACTATTGGACAACAATCGACCAAATTGATAGTAAAAGCGGATGCACTTACATAATCGACGAGATTGCGTTGGTGGAAATGATTGAAAAGTTTGGTGGCAAAATCAATATCATTAAAGTGCTGATAAAAAAAGACAGAGGAGAAATAGAGAAACTGGTCGACACCGAGCGCATTAAACGTGACGAGCAGCGCCTAAAGCTCGACGACTCTTTTTACGACATAATAATTGACAACAATGGCAGTATTGACGATTTGAAGAATCAGATTTACGAAAAAATTGTAAAGAAAAAAGTAAACTAAAATTCAAGCTGATTGTCTAATATTATATACAACCGATAATATTACTCACCAAACCCCGAACAACTATGAACCGAAGCATTATTTATATTATTTCCATGTTGTTGATGGCGACGATTGCATCATGCGCCTCGACAAAAACCGCTGAGCAGAAAGCTGCCGAAAAGCATCTTACGGCAATGATGGATTCATTAGACAATAAGCATGCAATTGATGCAATCAACGATGGCAATTTCATTCTGCTTGCCGACAAGATTTCTTTTACGCATGCAGGAGGAAGTCCTATTTCGGTATTTGAAAACACCAATTTCATCTATGTTCTTAACGGTGAAAGCGTGATTCAGTTTGCTGTTGACGCTTCTCGCTCTGCCCTTAATGGATTGGGCGGCATTACATGGAAAGGTGAGGTTTCTGCTAAGAAAGTCACAACCGACAAAAAAGGGAACACCTATGTTCAGTTCAATGTACACGGGTCAAGAACCAACATGGCAATAACCATCACATTATACAAGAACAGCAATCAAGCGTATGCTCGAGTTTCAAGCAACTACACTAACGCCAACATGTCGTTCTACGGCAAGATACAGCCTTACAATCCACAATAACGTCAGCTTGCCTGATGGGTTAATTTAGGGCGGTAGTCACCAGCTGAACACATACTCTTTTTTAACTTTGTCGTCAATCGGACTGTCGTCATTGGCAATAGCTGTCATTTTGAAAAACAGCCTGCCGTGGTTACCGTCGATTTTAATGCCCCCATTTGGGACGTTATCACTCACTGGAATTGCAGCCGAGCCAATGTCATTGCGTCGGCATTGAACATAACGGCAATCATTTTCTACCCAATAATAATCCAGTATGTCAATGCCTCCGTTTGGCAAAACCCTGAATTCCAAGTCATATTTATCTACGCCATACCAGTTGCGCAAAATGTATCGACCATCAGCATATGCTTCGAGTGTGGCAGTGATATCAGGCACATTTCCCACCAACGAGCATTTTCCCACGACACGCCATATCGGCTGTGGCGGTTGTTCGCCCCACCACAACTTATAGAGGTGCCCGCCTTTCCATTGTCGCTGTGGTGAATAAAGGTAAACATAAGCCCACACCATTCCTTTATCTTCATTTCCATTGAATCCTGAGCAAAAGGTTGATGTTTCCATAAACATGCCGGGATATACCGTAGCAACCGGAAGGTCGTCAAGCCCGGTTTTAACATAGTAGTAACCTGAGTTATATGATTCCGCATTAACCACATCGATGGTTAACGAATCGTTCAGAAGCTTGGTTTTAAATTTCAAATCATAACCTTTCACGCCATACCAATCGTGGATTGTATACACCGAATCGGCAAAACAACTAATACGCGGTTTTTCAGCCATACACAACGCAAAAGCGTCCACGCTGGCAGCTGGTTTCATCCAATCCACAATTTTTCCGCCACCCTTGATGCTGGTATTAATAATTATAACATCATCTATAGGTCTGTCGAGCGAATCGGTTTGTGCAGATTGAATTCGTTCCACAATCTCTAGTCCGCTCTTAACTTCGCCAAACACGGTGTAACTTCCGTCGAGCGATGGCAATCCTGGATTATTTGCATAGTATTGTTCGCACGATTTATTCATTTCACACCTGCCATAACTGCGCTCATGCATCAACCCTTTGGCACGAGCAATTCGCTTTTTGTCGCAAACATTTCCCCAAACGATATAAAACTGATATCGCGAACTTTTCAACAGCCGTTCGGCATCGTCGGTGCATCTGCCCATAGCAAGAGCGCCACGTTTGTGAAAATGTTTTGGATAACAAATCTCTGCAGGGACAACATCTTCAAGTTCCTCCTCGCCACATTGCACAACAAAATCGGCTATAACGCGATTAAATGTCTTGCCATTATAGTATCCAGTCAACACATTATTAAGAAAATTATCACGATGCAGAGGCGTATCGTCATATAATTCAACTGTAATATCTCCCATATTGGTGTGAAGAACAACCTCCGGGCATTTTGCAGCAGCATTTACACACATTGCCAACGATGCACAAAGCAAGATTATCTCAAACGCAAGTTTAATCATAACGAATAGCAAAAAATAATTTGTATTGCAATATTCGCAATTATTATCTTATTAAACAAAGAATTACAAATCTTTTTTAATCTCATAAACACAATTTACTATGCATTATTGAAAATAATTTGTTAGATTTGTAAAAATAATAACAGAATTCAATGAAAAAATTTCTTATTGATTTTAAGATTGTCAAGAACGAACGATTATCCGACTCATATTCGTTATTCGTTCTCGAGCCGACTCATGGAGAACTGCCAGAGATGCTGCCCGGACAATTTGTTCAGGTTGAAGTTCCCAACTCTAAAAGCACATATTTGAGGCGACCAATTTCAATTAATTATATCGACTACGCCAACAATCAGCTGTGGCTACTCGTACGCAAAGCCGGCGACGGCACAGCATCTTTGATGAAGTTGACCGAAAACGACGTGGTGAACTTGATGCTTCCGTTAGGCAATGGATTTACAATATTCCCCGGAGAAACAATGCTGCTGATTGGCGGTGGCGTGGGCGTGGCTCCTTTATTATATCTTGGCAAGAAAGCAAAAGAAGCAGGCGCAAACGTAAAATTCCTTCTCGGGGCTCGCACCGAAAACGACCTTTTGGAATTAGAGCAGTTTGAATCGGTGGGCGAGGTGTTCGTTTCAACTGAAAATGGAGGGAAAGGCGAAAAAGGATTTGTAACGCAACACAGCGTATTAAACTCGGGCTCGTTTAGCCGCATTGCTTGTTGCGGGCCAATGCCAATGATGAAAGCTGTTGCGAAGATAGCAAAAGAGAAAGACATTGAGTGCGAAGTATCGCTTGAAAACGTAATGGCTTGCGGTTTAGGAGCTTGCTTATGCTGTGTTGAAGATACAGTTGAAGGCAATGTGTGTGTTTGCAAAGAAGGTCCAGTATTTAATATCAAAAGATTGAAATGGTAGATTTAAGCGTAGAAATAGGAAATCTGAAGCTAAAGAATCCTGTTCTGACAGCATCAGGCACATTTGGTTATGGCGAAGAGTTTTCCGACTTCATCGACCTTAACCGATTAGGAGGTTTTATCGTAAAGGGTACCACATTGAATCATCGCGAAGGCAACCCATATCCAAGAATGGTTGAAACACCTTCAGGAATGCTGAATGCTGTAGGTCTTCAAAACAAAGGCGTAGACTATTTCATTGAGCACATCTATCCGCGCTTGCATGCTTACGACACCAATCCTATAGTAAATGTCAGCGGTGCCTCGGTGGACGACTACGTGAAAGTATGCGAAAAACTCAACGACTTAGACGGCATAAAAGCAATCGAAATCAACGTTTCATGCCCAAATGTAAAACAAGGCGGTATGGCATTCGGCACCACCTGCTTAGGCGCCCAAAGTGTGGTTAGAGAGGTGCGCAAGGC